>CALCPB010000776.1 GCA_937897665.1 uncultured Halomicronema sp.
ATCGAGACCCTCAGCAGCGAACCGCTCATCATCACGTTATCGATTAGGCTGTTTTTGCGGACAGCGGCGATGACGCCAGCGGGGATGCCCAACACCAGGGCAATCAGCATGGCGATGACAGAGAGTTCAAAGGTGGCAGGCCAGCGCAGCAAAATTTCATCCCAAATAGGCACGCCGGTAAAAATGCTGGTGCCCAGATTGAAGCTCAGCAAACTCCCCAAAAAGGACAGGTACTGCAACGGCAAAGGTTCGTTTAACCCCATCCGCTCACGCAGCACCTCGACCTGTTCTGGTGTGGCGCGATCGCCCAGCATCGTGACTGCCGGGTCACCGGGAATCAGATGCAAAAACAGAAAGACCAGCAGAGAAATGCCTAGTAAGACGGGAATCAGCCGGAGTAAGCGGGCAAAGATATAGCGACCCATGATGAACGTTCTGAGTGAGGACTTTGCGGGTTGGGAGAACTTAGGAATGAGAATTTGATAAATTCCGTAATTTGCTTTGAAGCAAAGCCGGATGTCATATCCCCTCCTGGGAGGGGCAACGGGGTGGGTTGGCCGGTAGTGCAAGCGATTGGAACCCACCCCGCCCTGCGGGCACCCCTCCCGAGAGGGGATAAATCAGCACATTGTTTAATTTCCGAGCCTTAGTGGTACTAGGACTTTGTTTTGCCAGTTAGGCATCCTGTCTGAACGGGGATAGCCGTGATGGCTATCCCACTCGTTGACTTTCTATGGCCTAGCTTTTCTCCACGGTGGAGAAGAACTCCGACCCCAGCGGACTGGGCGTCCAGCCAGTGACGTTGGTACGCTGCGCCAGCAGTGGTTGAGAATGCACGATGGGAATCCGCAGGGCGCTGTCAAACAGCTTGGCATCCACATCTTTGTAAATCTGCTCGCGCTCGGCTGGGTCACTGGCGACCCGTGCTTTATTCAGCATGTCGAACAGCTCAGCATCCTCATAACCACCCAGATCCTGCGTGGCCCCCGGCCCAAAGTGCGCATAGAGGAAGTTGTCGGGGTCGCCGTAATCCCCCGTCCAGCCCAGCATGAAGGATTGAAATCCGGGGGCCGTGTTGCGGGCTTCGAGGTAAGCGCCCCAGTCTTTGGTTTGCAGGTTGACGGTAATGCCGATTTGGCTCAGCTCCGCCGCAAAGGCTTCGGCAATGGGCTTGGGGTTGGGGTAGTAGGGCCGACTCACCGGCATGTACCACAGATCCAGCTCATAGCCATCGGGATAGCCCGCCTCAGCGATCGCCGCTTGGGCTGCTTCAGGATCGTATTCGTAATCGCCGACCTCGTCGCTGGTGTAGTTTTCCAAAGAGGAGGGGACAAAGTGACCATCGGTCTGACCTAGCTCGCCCCAAAACGCATCGACGATGGCTGTCTTGTTGATCGCTTGGGCGATCGCCTGCCGCACTTCCACTGAGGCCAAGGGCTCATAGGTGGGATTTAGCGCCAGATAACCGACGTTAAACGAGGGTCGAAAGACCGCTTCTAGCGCTGGATCTGACTCAATTTCCGGCAACTGATCGGGGGTGAGATCCACGGTGAAATCCAGCGTGCCTGCGCGCAACTGCGCCAGCCGCGCCGCCGGATCTTCCACAAAGCTAATCACCAGCTGCTCGGTGGCGGGGGGGCCATCCCAATAGTCGGCAAAACTGGAGAGCAGGATGCGATCGCCACTGCGCCACTCGTTAAACACAAACGGCCCCGTCCCGACGGCTAAGCCAGACGGCGTGCCGTAGCTCGGCCCCGCTTCCTGCATTGCGGTGGGGCTGGCAATGCCGAAATAACCGGATGAAATGGCGGCCGGAAAGGCGGCGAAGGGTTCTGCGAGCTCAAACTCGACAGTGAGGTCATCGACGGCCCGCACGTCTACGAGCGTGGAATTTTCATCGCCCTTAAAGCCGCCGAAGAGGTCAGTCCAAATTTCGTAAAGGTTACCCTCGGCGCGAAAGCCAAATTCAAACTCGGGATCCCACCAGCGCTGCACGTTAAACACCACTGCCTCGGCATTGAGATCGCTGCCGTCGTGAAACTTAACGCCCTCGCGCAGCGTAAACGTCCAGGTCAGGGCATCCTCGGAAGCTACCCAGTCGGTGACCAACTCGGGCTGCAAATCGGTCGTACCCGGTTCGGTCCCAATCAGATAGTTGTAAATCTGGCGCTGCACATAAATGGAGTTGCCGTCGGTGATGTTGCCCGGCGTCAGGCTGACCGGTTGGCCGCCCGACCCAAACACCAGCGCTCCTGTGTCGGCGGGTGCCGCGGCTTCGTCGGGCGCGGCCGGATCAGCGGCTTCCTCGGGGGTGCCGCCGCAGTTGGCCAGCACCAGTGCCAGGGTCATGGCTAAGGCCGCTAGTAACAGTCGTCGCAGATACCGTCGCCACAGACGGGAATTGCTCAACATAGTCAGCTCCTGATTCCACAAGATTAAGGTTGAATAAACAGCACTCTAAGGGATGCCTTGGTAACCTGTGAGCGAGATGGTATAGAACTTAATTGAATCTCTCGGCGCAAAAGTGAGTACTCTGATACAGATATCGACGGATTGCTACCCCATGCTGCCTCTACAGGCGTCACCCAGAGCACTGTCGAGAATTCCTCAAACATGACATCTCTGATTGCCGAGTTTTGACCTGGCTCAGCCTGACCGCCAGCGGGTTCGCCCTGGGGATGTGATGTCAGCCCAGATTCCTTGTCACGATAGTTTTTGGAACCCTGCTCATGGCCCCTTCCGCTGCTCCGATTCTGGATGTTCGCGACCTTTGCGTTACTTTTTTGACCAAAGCGGGGCCGGTACCGGCAGTCAAGTCCGTCTCCTTTGATTTGTCATCGGGTGAGACGTTAGGGCTGGTGGGTGAGTCAGGCTCGGGTAAATCGGTCACCTCGCTGGCGCTGATTGGCCTGTTGGATCAAGGCGCTGAGCTGTCGGGTGAAATCTGGTTTCGCGACCCGCGGGAGCCGGAGGCGGCTCCAATCGATTTATTGCAGCTGTCCCCCGAGGCCCGCCGCCAGTATCGCGGCAAGCTGATCTCGATGATTTTTCAGGAGCCGCTGACGTCGCTCAATCCGGTATATACCTGCGGCGCTCAGGTGATCGAGGCGCTGCGATTGCACCAGGGGCTGAAGGCTGAAGCCGCAAAAGCTCAGACGATCGCCCTGTTTGAAGAAGTTAAACTACCCAATCCGACCGAGATTTTGAGCCGCTACCCCCATCAGCTCTCGGGGGGACAGCAGCAGCGCGTGATGGTGGCGATCGCCCTGGCCGGTAATCACGCTGTCCTGCTAGCCGCCGAACCGCCGACGGCCCTAGATGTCCCCATTCAAGCCACAATTTTGGATCTGCTGCGCGATTTGCAGACGACTCGCGGCACCGCTACCGTCTTCATCACCCATGACATGGGCGTCGTATCGGAAATTGCCGATCGCGTTGCCGTCATGTACCACGGCGATCTGGTGGAAATTGCCTCGGTGTATGACCTGTTTGCTGAGCCGCAGCATCCCTACACCCAGGGCTTGCTGAACTGTCGACCCCGGCCTCAGCAGCAATTGCGCCGACTGCCCACCGTCAGTGACTTTATGGAAGAGCAGCAAATTGACGGCGGCGGCGTGCAGGTGGTCTCGAAGGTGCGCACCCCAGCGGAAAAGGCGGAACTGTTGGCGGAAGTGAGTCCCGAAGAAATTGCTCAGAAGCGACTGGTTCTGCAGGAGCAAGCACCCCTGTTGCAGGTTAAGAATCTGACCAAGGCGTTTCCCATGCGGCAAGGGTTTTTTGGCAGCAAAACCGAGTTTCGCGCTGTTGATGATGTCAGCTTTGACGTGTATCCCGGCGAAACCTTGGGGTTGGTGGGGGAATCGGGCTGCGGCAAGAGCAC
>CALCPB010000777.1 GCA_937897665.1 uncultured Halomicronema sp.
CGGCTGCCGCAGAACAACTTCGTGCGGTCGAGGGGATTGCCTTCGTGCGTCCGACTCCCTCGGCGGATGGCGGCGTTCAGGTAGCCATTACGGGGACGGATGCCCCGCCAACGGCACAGGTGAACCCTCAAGCCAACAATTTAGTCTTTAGCGTGGTGCCAGGCATCGCCTCCGCTGTGACAGAGGATGACCCCGATGCTATTCAGGTGCTAGTCACCGCGACCCGAACGGAAGAATCGGTCTTAGATGTGCCTCGCTCGGTCACCGTGATTGACCGAGAAGAGATTCAGCAGCAGCGACAGCTAACGAGTAATTTGCCCGACATCCTCGGGCAATTAGTGCCGGGTTTAGGGCCGCCAACGCTGCAAAATAGAACGCGCAACCTTTCCTTGCGGGGGCGAACAGCCCTGATTTTGATTGATGGCGTGCCCCAAAACCCCAATAGCGGCTTTGCGACGGAATTAAACACGATTGATCCAGACCTGGTAGAACGCATTGAAATTGTGCGCGGTCCCAGTGCCGTTTATGGCGACGGGGCAACGGGCGGCATTATTAACATCATCACGCGGGCAGCAACGGAGGAAGAATTTGTGGTTGATGTGGCGGCCAGAACCAGCGTGGGTCTGACGTCGATTGAAAAGGATAGTTTTGGCTACGGCGGGCAAATTGGCATTGCGGGCAATGATGGGCGCACCAACTTGCGGGCATCGTTGTCCTATGACGTGACCAATGCTTTTTTTGATGCCAATGGGGATCGCATTCCGCCCAATGGTGTGGCCGATACTGACCGGATCGGTCTTTTAGTAAAACTGGGGCTTGAGTTTACCGACCAGCAACGGCTAGGACTGACCTATAGTTTTTACCGAGAAGATCTGGATAATACAACCTTTGCATCAGATCCCTCGATTCTCGCTATTCCTGGGTTGCAGACGGCCCGAGCGATCGACATTGGGGAAATTGACTATGAGGAAGATCCGGCACAGACGAATCATGTGGTCAATCTGACTTACACCCATGAGGATCTGCTCAGCTCTCAGTTTGATGCTCAGCTCTACTATCGCGACACTGAGTTAGCACAGCGATTTAGAGATATTAGACAGGCCAGACGACCGGCCTTTCAGCCACAGCTATTCCAAACCACGCTAGATTCCTCAGAGTGGGGGGGGCGATTGCAGTTTGATACGGCGTTTAGCGATCGCTTTAGCCTGCTGTGGGGGGCCGACTATGGCCAAGAAGAAAACGCGCGTCCGGTACGGCTATTAGATATTCCCACTTTCGAGGCGACCAACACCCTCAATGCGGTGGCGATCAGCAATCAGACCCCGGCCTATGATTTAGAGACGTTAGGACTGTTTGCCCAGGCCACTTGGGACATTAGCGAGCAGTGGCAGCTCAGTGGCGGACTCCGCTACGACCGATTTGACGTTGCGGTTGAAGATACCGTTCTGGCGTTTCGTCGTAATGTTGACGATATCCGCAGCGGTGGCGACATCGATGCGGATGACGTGTCTTTTAATGCGGGGCTCATTTACAAGCCAGTGCCAGAAATTGGGCTATTTGCGAGCTTTTCTCAGGGGTTTTCCATTCCGGATATTGGCTTAAGTGCGGGCACTCGGCTACCCACTGATGTCGATATCAGTCGCGATGTAGAGTTAGAGCCCCAGCAGGTGACTAATTTTGAGGTGGGGGTGCGGGCTGAATTTGAGCAGGTGCAGGCCAGCTTAGCCGGGTTTTATAACGAGTCTGATTTGGGCAGTAATTTGCAGGTGGGGCCGGATGGCTTTACTGATTTGGTGCGAGCGCCGCAGCGCAACTATGGGGTGGAGGCCACAGTTGATTGGCAGCCCAGTCTGGTTTGGCGGCTCGGCGGCTACTTTAGCTGGAACGAGGGGGAAAGCGATACCAATGACGATGGTGAATTTTTGGCCTTGAGTGGCCTGCAGGTGCAGCCCTACAAGGTGGGTTTGTATGTGGAAAATGACACTGCCCCTGGCTGGACGAATCGCTTGCAGTTACTGGGCGTGGGCAGCCGCGATCGCGCCTTTGAAGATGGCGTCGATGCGTTTGAAATCGATGGCTATGTGACGCTAGATTTGCTCAGCAGCGTCCAGCTAGGGGATGGCACGCTGACAGTCGGCGTGAAAAATCTCCTCAACAACCAGTACCTCCCCCTCAGTTCTCAAGAACGGGTTCGCGGCACCGAAGATCGACGCTTTGCCGCGCCTGGCATCAACCTCAGTATTGGCTATTCCATCGAGTTTTAACCGATGTCCGATTCCAGTTATCGCCGCACCGTCATCTGGTTAGTAGTGACTGTACTGCTAACGGGGTGTCAGTCTGATGCCGATGTGTCGCCAGCAACGACTCCCAGTCGCACCATTGAACATGCAATGGGAAGCGTCGAGGTACCGGCCTCTCCCCAACGGGTCGTTGTCCTCGATACGGCCCCCCTAGATGCGGCCCTAGCGCTAGGCGTTAAGCCCGTGGGCACCATTGTTTATCGCCAGTCCCCTGACTACTTGGGCGATCGCACCGAGGTGATCGAAATTATTGGCGATGGCAATAAGCCCAATTTAGAAGCCGTCTTAAACCTGCAGCCAGACCTGATTCTCGGGTCAAAAATTGGCGCTGGCGAACTCTATACCCAGCTCTCTCAAATTGCTCCAACTGTGCTGACAGAGGGGAGCGGGCGAACCGGTGACTGGTCAGAAAACTTGCAGCTCTATGCCGAGGCCTTGGGCAAATCGACAGCAGCAGAGCAATTATTAGCGGATTATCGTCAACGTGTGCGGCAACTGCAAGCCGCCATCGATCAGCCACAGGCGTTGGAGATTTCGGTGGTGATCGTTCCTCAAGATATCGTTAGAGCATTCACAACGGGTAGCTTTGCGGGGTCGGTGCTGCAAGATATCGGTTTCTCTCGCCCCCCCGCTCAAGATGATCCCGACGGGTATGTCGCCCGATTATCGCCCGAATCTTTAGAGGCACTCGATGGCGATTATGTTTTTCTCATTTACTCGACCTATCAACCGGGGGGAACCTCAAAAGAAGCGTTTGTGACGCACCCAATTTGGTCGCAGTTGCAGGCTGTGCAGCAAGATCGCGTGTGTCAAGTTGACGGAGCCGTTTGGATTGCCGGTCGTAGCATTCTGGCGGCCCGCCAGATTTTGACCGATATTGAAACGTGTCTCGCAGCAGACCTGGAATCGACTGAAACCGCTGAATAAATAAGCACTGCATTGGCATATTGAGAATTATTCCTAACATTGCGATACTCTTTTTAAGGAGTTCTATCGCAAGGGCTAAATGGCGAAAGTTATCACTGATGCTGAGGTACTGCAACTTATAGAAGCGGGTCGCGCTGAGGGCAGCCTTGTGGAATATCAGGAAGGCCCGGAGAAATTTACGCAACTGCCGTCTTCGATAGGGCACGGGTACTGCCGTAGCATGCAACTCCGACCCGGCATCAGTTTGTCGATTGATGATCTCAAAAAGCCGCTAACCCATTGCTGTCAGATTGAGCAGCATCCTCAGCCGATGCCGCTAACCCTGAGCTATTACCTATCCGGTGGGTGTCAGGTGGATAATGATGGCCTGAGCGCTCCTGAAGAAGAGGCCGCCGGGAAAAGCTATTTCTACTGCTTGCCTAACACCGCTGAAACCGAAAATTATCCGGCTGGGCAATATCTCTGTAGAGTTCGCATTCAAATTTTGCCAGAGCTCATTCCCGCCTTCAGCGATCGCTTAAACGATCTCCCCACTGACTTGATAACCGCGATCGAGCAGCCCGACATAGCTTTGCTGTAGTCATCTAGTCGGATTACGCCCGCGCAGCAGGTGTTACTGCAGCAAATCTTGCGATCGCCCTATCAGGGCATCACCCGATATTTTTATTTGGAGGCCAAAGTTTTAGAGCTGCTGGCGTTGCAATTTGATCTGATAGCACCGCCGACATCGACCAATCAGATTCCTCCCAAAGAAGTTGACCGCATTTATCAAGCGCAGGCCATTCTGGATCAAAATATGAGCCAGCCGCCTTCCACAGCAGAGTTGGCGCGGCAAGTGAATCTCAACGAACGCAAGCTCAGGGAAGGCTTTCGACAGGTTTGTGATACCACTGTTTTTGGCTATTTAACTCAGCAGCGCATGCAAACAGCCTGCAAATTGCTAACCCAGCAGCGCTCAATTGCCGCCGTGGCCACAGCCATTGGTTATGACAGTTCAACTGCGTTTAGCAACGCCTTCCGGCGGCAGTTTGGCATGTCTCCGAAAGGATATCAGTTAAAACAACGTCGGTGGCTTTAGGGAAAAAGTCTGTTTTGAAGAGAAAAAAGTCTGCTTTGAAGAGAAAAGTCATCTCTAAATCCCATAGATTGAACCACATCTAGTTGAGAAGTCTTCTCACTAGCGTTGTGGTTCAAGTGGGCTGCTGTTGGCCTGCTGTTTGTGGTGTGAAAGTGATGATGATTAAACCGTTGAGTTTTGGACTGTTGCCAATCGCAGGAGTGGCGATCGCAGTGCCGGTGACCGCTGCTGAGCCAGTCTCTGAAGCCCTGTTCTCTGCTCTGGATGACGCTACTACCGCAGCTGATTTGCTCGCCCAAGATGAAGCGGCATCTGCAGTTATCACCGACATTCAGATTGAGCCGACTACTGATGGCTTGATGGTTACGCTCGTCTCTGACCAACCTTTGTCCGCCGCCGCACCACAAATTGTCGGCAACGCTTTAGTGACGGATGTTCCCAATGCCACACTCAACCTCCAAGATCCCGCTGCGGCTGAACAGTTCAGTCCCGCTGAAGGAATTGCCCTGGTGCAGGTAACGACAACTCCAGAGGGGACGGTGCAGATTGCCATCACGGGCACGGATGGTCCACCTGAGGCGCAGATCAGCACTGAAGCCGGAAACCTGGTACTCAGTGTGGTGCCAGGAGTTGCAACAGCGACTGAGGAGGTGGATGAGGAGGCGATTCAGGTAGTGGTGACCGCGACGCGGACGGAAGAAGATGTGTTGGATGTGCCGCGCACAGTCCGAATCATCGAGCGTGTAGACCTTCTGCATCAGTTTGTGCTATCCTACATTATGCCGTTTTTTTTTTGGAATCTTGTGACCTTTTTTTCGCCGCCGCCGTTACAGGTTGGCACCCGTGGCTTTACCCTGCGCGGACGCAATGTCCAGGTTTTGGTCGATGGGGTGCCGCAAAATCCTAACGGTCCGCTCTTTTTTGAGTTGAACACCATTTCTCCTGACTCTTTGGAGCGGATTGAGGTCATCCCGGGAGCGAGTGCCCTTTACGGGGATGGGGCGGCTGGTGGCACCATCAATCTAATCACTCGTGCCCCCGTCGAAGAAGGGGTCGTTTACCGAGCCGATATTGGCACCCGTGTGGGCTTAACCTCGATTGAAGGGGATAGTTTTGGCTATACGGTGGGCCTGGATGTCGCGGGTGCCGAAAATGGCGGTGATGGCCGCATTTCAGTGAACTACGACGTCAGGAATGCTCAATTTGATGCCAATGGCGATCGCATTATTCCGGTTGTTGGCCTGGGTGAATATGACCGATTAGGGCTACTCACAAAGTTAGGCTATGACATTGATGAAAATCAACGTATCGGGCTCACCTACAGTTTTTACCGCGATCGGACTGACACTGAATTTACAAGCGATCCAGCCATTCTCGATATTCCCGGAACTCAGGTAGCGAGATCTCTATTTTTAGGGGAGTTTGACTATGAAGAACCGCCTAAGACAACCAGCAATGTGCTCAATCTCACCTATCGCCATGCGGATATCTTTGGCTCTCAGTTAGATGCTCAAATTTACTACACCGACCTAGAAGTCGTGCAGGAATTTGGCGATATCAGATTCAGAGACTTTCCAGAATTTTTTCCCGAAATCTTTCAGAACTTGAATGAATTCTCAGAGTTAGGGCTCCGGATGCAGGTGGATACGCCCCTAGGAAATGCGGCAAACGTGCTGTGGGGGGTCGATTATTCCCAGGAAGAAAATGAGAACAGAGCGGCCTTTATTGATCCGGTGGCCTTTGATGCCAATCGAGAAGTCAACATTATCGAAGAGTTTTCGGCATTTCCGCTTTATGAAATCGAAAATCTAGGCTTGTTTGCCCAAACCCGTTGGGATATCAGCGAACAGTTTCAAATTAGCGGGGGTATTCGTTACGACAACGTTAGTTTTTCGGCAGATCCTTATCAGCTCGCCTTTCAATTTCCCCGTGAACGTGACGGTGGCAGCGGCAGCTTTGATGATGTTTCATTTAATGTGGGACTGCTCTATCGCCCGATTCCAGAAGTTGGGTTATTTGCCAACTTTTCTCAAGGCTTTTCGATTCCGAGTTTGGGATTAGCGTTAGGACAAGTCGCACCGGATTTTGATATTAGTGATGATTTGCTGTTTCAACCCCAAACGGTAGATAATTTTGAGCTTGGGGCGCGAGCCGAATTTGGCCAGGTGCAGGCCAGTATTGCTGGGTTTTATAGCGAATCGAGTCTGGGCGCTTCCTTCCTATTCGATCCTGAAATTGGCGGCACGAGATTAGTCCGGGCACCACAGCGCAACTATGGTGTGGAGGCCACTGTCGACTGGCAACCCAGTGACACTTGGCGGTTGGGAGGGGCCTTTAGCTGGGCCGAGGGCGAGAATGATGTCGGTGATGAGGGTGATTTTTTGCCCTTAGGGTCACTCACGGTGCCGCCCTATAAGCTGGGACTGTATGTCGAAAATAATACGACCCCGCGTTGGACTAATCGATTACAGATGTTGTTGATCGGCGATCGCGATCGCGCCTTTGATGAGGGTATTGACCCCTTTAAGATCAACAGCTACGTGACCCTAGATTTGATTAGCAGTTTACAACTCGGCTCAGGTCGCCTCACCTTAGCGGTTGAGAACCTGTTGAATACAGAGTACCTGTCACTGACGGCACAAGAACGGGTTAACCAGTTTGAAGATCGCCGCTTTGCCGCACCTGGAACGACCCTAAGCGTGCGCTATTCGATTGAGTTTTAATGGCCTAATGTCCAACATTGCTTGTAAAGGATTATTGGGAGTGCTGGCAAGCGTTTTTTTAACAAGCTGTCAGCCAACCCTGCCCCCTGATTCTGACGTGCCCATGCGCCCGATTGAGCATGCCATGGGCACCACTCAAGTCCCCGTCTCACCCCAGCGAGTAATTGTCCTAGACTATGCTCCTCTAGATACGGCCTTAGCCCTAGAGGTGCCCCCCATTGGCAGACCCGAGGAGGCCATTTCCCCGATTTATCCCAGTGCTAGCCGAGATATCACCTCAATCGGTGCAGGCTTTTATCCCAATTTAGAAACAATCTTAGAGCTAGAGCCAGACTTGATCTTAGGGTCAAAAGTCATTGAGCGTGGCGCTTATCGAAGATTATCGCGGATCGCGCCCACGATTTTTACGGAAGACAATGGGCGTCATGGCAACTGGCAAGAGCACTTTCTGCTCCATGCCGATACGTTGGGTCAGCTTGCCAAAGCCGAGGAATTGTTAGCTGATTACCAAGAGCGGGTCAACACCTTGAAATTTGACCTTGAGCAGGTGATGCCACAGAATCCGACTGTATCCGTGGTAGCCCACTGGAGCGGGGGTGTTTTAGCCTATACAGCCAACAGTTTTTCTGGGTCGGTCCTGCAAGATTTAGGGTTCAATCGCAATCCCATCCAGGCCCAAAGCTCACGCTACGCACTGCAGCCCTCGAAAGAAGAGCTAAGGGCGATCGATGGCGATATTGTGTTTTTGATGTATAACTCACAGTCCGAGGGCAGCATCACCAAAGCAGAATTTGTCAGCGATCCGCTCTGGTCAACGCTCAATGCGGTTGAGCAGGGTCTAGTTTGTGAAGTCAACAGTGCCATTTGGGCGGGGGGACGCAGCATTCTGGCGGCCAACCAGATTTTGACCGATATTGAGGCGTGTTTAACCCGTACCTCGCCTTAAATCGATGAAGATGGCGCTACCGTGAGCCTCAACATTTGCTAGTCTATTGAGAACCAGTATCAAGAATAACACCCTAAAGAGGTGCTATCGGGTGATGTCTCATGGCGAAGCTCTTGACCGGTCTCGAAATTAGCGGCATCCTGGCCGAGTGTCGGGCCAACGGCACGCTATCAGAATATCGCCAAGGGCCAGAATCCTTTGTGAGAGCCCCCCAGTCTTTGGCTCGCGGGTACGGACGCAAGATTTGCCTGCGCCAGGGGCTACATCTGAGCATCATGGATTTCCAAAAACGCCAGATTCATCAATATCAAATTCGACAGCATCCACAACCCATGCCGCTAACCCTGAACTATTACTTGGCTGGCGGTTGTCAGGTGAGTAATGATGGGCTCAAAACGGCTTATGAAGAGGTAGCTGGCAAAAGTTACTTATATTGTGTACCCAATACAGCTGAGCTCGAAAAGTATCCGGCCGAATGTCGGATCTGCCGGATACAAATTAAAATCTCACCAGAATTGCTTCAGGGCTTTAGCGATCGCCTACACGATTTGCCCACTGAACTGAAACAAGCGATCGAGCAGCCTGAGAGGGCCTTATTTTGCCTGCCCAGCCGCATTACCCCCGCTCAGCAACAGGTACTGCAACAAATTTTAGAATGGCCCTATCACGGGCTAACCCGACAGCTATATATCGAGGGTAAAGTTCTAGAGTTACTGGCGCTGCAGTTCAGTCAGTTCACCACCGGACAGCCGGATCATCCCAGCGCTTTAAAGCCCCGCGATTTAGATCGCATCTATGAGGCGCGGGACATCCTCATCCAGAATCTGGACGCTCCCCCCTCACTCACTAATTTATCGCGACAAGTTCATCTCAATGAGAACAAGCTCAGTCAGGGGTTTCGCCAGGTCTTTAACATGACCGTTTTTGGCTATCTGCATAATCACCGCATGGAGCAAGCGCGCCAACTGCTGCAAACCGATAGTCTCAATGTCCAAGAAATTGCCTGCCGGGTCGGGTACGCCAGCCGCAGCTCTTTTGTCGCTGCTTTTAAGAAGAAATTCAACGTGGCCCCCAGCCACTACCTCAAGGAAATGAACTGAGAACACAGCTGGGAAACACGGGACTTGTCTGTGGCAATGGATGAATGGGAAGAAATCCAGGTTTTAAGTTCCAGGTTTTAGGTTCCAGGCAAACCCCGGGCGAACCCCTGCACCGTACACCGATCTCCTTCTGCGCCGTATAAGCCTGAATCAGCCATCCGCTTGAGCCTAAAAATCACGTAAAAATCGCTCTCGAAGACAAAACCCTCAGGCTCGAAGACAGTTTTCGCTTAACGCTGGCTAGCGCACCCCTTAGTATTGAGAACAATTGTTAATAATCAATAGTTTGCCTGCTGTTGGGCTTGAGCACCGGCTCCGTTATGTCCGTTGCATCAGATGTCAGCAAACCCGGCTGCGGCAGGCACGGTTTAGGTGTGAGGAATCATGACAATTCAGATTAAGCTGGTTGGCTACAGTGCGTTAGCCAGTCTCATTTTGGCTGGAACCCATTATCCGGCTGAGGCCCAAGTTTCCACCTCGGCGGCGCATCAAAAGGATGCAGAAACTGCGGTGACGGAGGCGATCGCGGATGACGTACCCACAGTTGCCGAGGCCGCTCCCCTGCTGGGCGAAGAACGCAGTGGCGCTGCGGCGCTGGGCGACCAGCCGATTGACCAGCCGTTGGAACTGCCCTCCGTTGAGCACATCGTTCAGGGGGAAGTCGCCGTCATTACCGATGTGCAAATTAGTGAAACGCCTGACGGGCTCAGACTGGTTTTAGTCTCTGAGCAGCCGTTGTCGGCTGGCCCGGCCCAGATATCCGGCAATGCGGTGGTGACCGAAATCGCCAATGCCACGCTGAATCTGACGGATGAGGCGGCGGCACAGCAGTTTGCCCCAGCTGAGGGCATCGCCCTGGTGCAAGTATCAAGCCTGCCGAATGGCAACGTGCAGGTGGCAATTACGGGAACGGATGCCCCCCCAGAAGTCCAGATAAGTGTCGATGCGGGCAATGTGGTCTTTACTGTGGTGCCGGGCATCGCCGGGGCTCAAGCCGAGGATCCCGACGCGATTCAAGTGGTGGTAACCGCTACCCGTACAGAAGAGGAATTGATCGACTTGCCGCGATCGGTGACGGTGATCGAGCGGGAGGAAATTGAGCAGCAGACAGAATTGACGAATAACCTGCCCGATATCTTAGGGAAGTTAGTCCCTGGCCTATCACCGCCGCCCTTGCAGGCCACGACCCGAGGCTTCACTCTGCGGGGTCGTAATGCCCTCATCCTGATTGACGGGGTGCCGCAGGGGGGGAACAGTGGTGGCTTGCGAGCGCTGAATGGCATTGCCCCTGAATTTATTGAACGAATTGAGGTGGTGCCAGGAGCGAGCGCTATTTTTGGCGATGGGGCTACGGGTGGGATTATCAATATCATTACCCGCGTCCCCATTGAAGACGGGGCAATCTATGACCTGAGTGTGGGTACCCGCGTTGGCGTTACCGCCATCGAAGGCGATAGTTTTAGCTACAACTTTCGGGTTGGCGCTGCCGCTGCAGACGGCCCAGTCGATGGTCGGTTTTCGTTTACCTATGATGTTGACAATGCTCGCTTTGATGCGGATGGCGATCGCATCCCGCCGACGGGTGCTGGTGAAAATGATGAGCTAGGCTTGCTGGCCAAATTGGGCTATGACATCGATGAGCAGCAGCGGCTAGAGTTGACCTACAGCTATTATCGAAGCGATCCGAATACTGAGTTCGCCACCGATCTCTCGATCTTTCAGATTCCGGGTACCCAAGTCGCCAGAGCCATCAGAGTCGGTAATTTTGATTACGAGCGTGAGCCTCAAAGTACGAATCAGTTCATTAACCTCACCTACCGCAACACTGATGTGTTCGGGTCGCAAGTTGATGCCCAGCTTTATTATAGCGAAGAAGAATCTGCAGGCGCATTCCGTGATTTTCGCCTCAGAAATGCTGCCGACTTTTTCCCAGACATCTCTCAACAAGTTAGCGACATTTCGGAACTAGGGGCGCGTTTACAAATAGA
>CALCPB010000778.1 GCA_937897665.1 uncultured Halomicronema sp.
CTCAAACGTACAAATAGACGTGGGGAGCCGTAGTCCCCACATGTGGGGATTGCATATGGGGATTTATCGATGTTTAAGATTCATGGGCAAGGCATTGTCAACTTGGTTCGATAACCCATGATGCCCTTGACTATGCTCGCAGATTAGTTGAGAATCAATATCATTAAGCAGGTATGATTAAAGTTTTGCCGCAATGCGATCGCAATTACTGTGACTATTACTTTTTCAGGAGCGGACTACGACGAGTTGTGGCAGCAGAACAACCCCACACCTGAAATAACCTCTGATTCCGACTTTTCTGAAATTCGGCAGGTTGTGCCAGAGTCCCTTGGTCAGGGGTATATCCAATCATTTCAGTGGGCTGGTATTGATCTCACCGTGTCTAACTATCGGTTTCATGAGGATGTTCAGGTCTTCAACACGGCAAGCTATGAGGACACCTACATCGGCGAAATTGGTTTCCATCTATCGGGAAATCGTTATAGGTACCGTACGGGCGAAAATTTTATCCAGTGGGGCCAGTGTGATGAGCTCGATGACTGGGTTGCCGTTACCTATGCCCACGAGCCCATTCTCAAGGTTGATATTCATTTAGCCGGTGCGAATGGTTTCAGTAGGGTGATTACAGAGACTTTAGAGGACTTACCTAGTGAAGTTCGCCAGTGCTTAGAAAACGGCAACGATTACTGGCTGACCGAAATCAACACGATTACGCCTGCAATGCGATTGCCCCTGGAGCAAATTTTTAACTGCCCATTTCATGGCAAAACGAAACAGATTTATCTGGAAGGCAAATGTTTAGAACTAATTGCTCTAAAGCTGGAACAACTAAAAGACGTTAACCAAAAAACAGACCCATCCTGCTCGCTAAAGCGTGACGACATTGCTCGCATTCGTCACGCCCAAAAAATTCTCACCGCCAATCTGGATAATCCACCGTCGCTGGTGGAACTGGCTCGTCAAGTGAGCCTGAACGACTACAAGCTTAAAGTCGGTTTTCGTCAGGTGTTTGGCACTACCGTATTTGGTTATCTGCATCAGCATCGCATGGAAACTGCTCGTCAGCTGCTGAACGAGCAGCGCTTGAATGTAAAAGAAGTCGCGAGATCGGTGGGTTATGCCAACCAGAGCCGGTTTGCAGCGGCCTTTCGCAAGCAGTTTGGCATGAATCCCAAAATCTATCTGCAGGGTCATCGGTCTGGCTGACCCATCAATTTTTCACCCGCGGTCCCAAAAAATCCGGCTGGGGCGCAAAATGATCCGCCAGGGAGCGAGCGAGCCCGCCCACGTCACCCCATTTCTCGATATCTTTTTTTTGAGAACAGTTCTTAGTTAGCTGAGGACTGCTTGTTGGTCTCAAACGGTGTGTGGAGCGAGTGAATAGGATGTCACAGAATCAACGGCTTAACGAACAATGGCTTAGCAAACAATCTCTCGTAGGTCCGCTGGTGCGACTCGCTACTGTAGATATGGCCCGGTGGCTGATTCTATCGCTAGCGGTCCTGGTAGGGCAGGCTCAGCCCGCATCGGCCAGTGCAGAAGACGAAGCCGTACAAGTGACAGAGCCGCCCACGGTGGCAGAGTGGTCGGCCCAAATTGCCCAGTCGTTAGTGCAGGTGACAGGTGTACGGGTAGAAACAACCGAGACCGGAGTGCAGGTAGTCTTAGAAACCGCCAAGGGCGAGCTAGCGACCCCAGCGACTCGGACCGTGGGCGACACGCTGATTGTCGATTTCCCGAATGCGGTGTTGGCTTTACCAGCGGGAGAATCGTTTGAGGCGTTTAGCCCTGCCGAGGGCATTGCCTTAGTCAGCGTGACGAATGAACCCGGTGACCAGGTGCAAGTTGTGATCACGGGCAGCGATGCCCCGCCGGTTGCAGAGGTTACGGCGACGGGGTTAGCGGTGACATTGGAGGAGGTCGTAGCGGGCGATGGGGATGACGTGATTAAAATTATAGTAACTGGGGAACAGGACGAAGGTTACGCGCCATCCGATGCAACAACGGCAACGCGAACCGATACGCCGCTGCGAGATATTCCCCAGTCGATTCAGGTGGTGCCGCAGCAGGTCATCGAAGACCAGGGCATTACTCGGATTGGTGAAGCGCTGCGGAATGTGTCTGGCGTTACCCGTCAGCGCGATCGCACCAACGCTAGCGATCGCTTCACGATTCGCGGGTTCGCTCAGTCGAGAATCTTGAGAAAT
>CALCPB010000779.1 GCA_937897665.1 uncultured Halomicronema sp.
GCTCTCCTACTCACGAAAAGCCCCACGATCGCCCCGTCAATCCAGAAACTCCCCTTCAAACAGGCAGCCGCTATGGGTCATGTCATTATTGTGGGCGCTGGCCCAGCTGGAGTAGCCACAGCTTTTTTGCTGGCCCAGCGCGGCATTCAGGTCAGCTTGCTGGAGCAAGAAACCCGGTTTGATCGCGTGTTTCGCGGCGAAGGTTTGATGCCGTCGGGAGTCGCTGCCCTTCAGGAAATGGGACTGGCCGATTGCTTGGCAGGCATTCCCCAGCGGCGGCTAGACGCTTGGGATTTTTGTATCGAGCAACAACGACGCATGCGGGTCGTCGAACCGCAGGGTGCCCCTGGCCAGATCCCCACGCACTTGATTCACCAGTCGGCCTTGCTCAAAGCAATCGTTGAGCGATCGCAAACCTTTCCCCATTTTCAGTTTTATCCCGGCTGGCAAGTGCAGTCATTGGAGTTATCGGGCGATCACATTCAAGGTGTCAAAGCTCGCTGTGGCAATGAGACTCGCGACTTCACGGGCGATCTGGTGATTGCCGCTGATGGCCGTTATTCACGCCTGCGCAAACTGGCCGGACTGGCCCTCAACCAGGCGGCGACTCAGTTCGACGTGCTGTGGTTTAAGCTGCCAGCGCCGACTGAGCTGTTGTGTGAAACGGTGTTTACTGTATGTTTGCAGCGCCAGCGGCAGTTTGCGTTTTATCCCTCTTGGGATGGCCGGCTGCAGATCGGTTGGAGTGTGGCCAAAGGTCAGGCGCAGGCGATGGGCGATCGCGACTGGGCCGAAGAATTTGCTCAAGCATCCCCAAAGTCCCTGGCAACCTACTTTCGGCAGCAGCGCCACCAGCTCGAAGGGCCGATCTTTTTAGATGTCATCGTCGGTCAGGCCCCGCAGTGGTTTACCGAGGGCTTGCTGCTAATCGGTGATGCCGCTCATCCGATGGCGCCTAACCGAGCTCAAGGCATCAATATGGCGCTGCGAGACGCAATCGTCGTCTGCAATCAACTCAGGGCCCTGGGCCCATCGTCCGTGTGGCCGCGCGATCGGCTGCAGGATGCTCTGCAGGCCATTCAAACCAGTCGCCAGCCGGAGATTACTGCAGCTCAGCACCTACAGCTCGAAGAATGGCAAAAAATTGCTTTTTTCACGGCGTCGCCGCTGATCTATCGCCCCTTCGTCACCCTCGCCACCCTCTTGGGACGGCTAGGATTGGTTGAGCAAGGCTGGCTCTGGCAACAACGGGGATTACGTCAGGGCATCACCTCGGTGACTTTAGAGAGGTAAGCCCACTGGGGTAATTGCCAGTGCCTCACAATAACTGGATAAATCTAGCTCCCCCGCTCCTCTGCCGCTAAGCTTCCATCGCTGCGACTGACTTAGGCACGCCAGCGGTCAAGACTTCCGGGCCAGCATCAGTCACTAGCACATCATCTTCAATGCGAATGCCAATGCCGCGCCAGCGATCGTCCACCGCTGGCTGGCCTTCCACCGGTTCATAATCAGGCATCACATAAATGCCCGGTTCGACGGTAACCACATTCCCAGCGGCAAAGGGCTTCCAGGTTTTATCGGCATTTCGCAAAACGCCCGTGTCATGGACATCTAATCCAAGGAAATGGCCCGTTCCGTGCATGAAAAAGGCCTTGTGCTTTTTCTCTTCAATCAGAGTATCGACGTCGCCGACAAGCAGACCTAGCTCGACCAGGCCCGCCGTAATTGTCCGCACAGCGGCATCGTGAAAGGCGTTGAACGGTTTGCCCGGCTGAACCTCGGCGATCGCGTTGAGCTGCGCTTCCAGCACCAACTCATACAAGATGCGCTGCTCTGCCGAAAACTTGCCTGCCACGGGAAAGGTGCGCGTAATATCGGCGTTGTAATAATCAATGCAGCCGCCCGCATCAATCAGCAGCAGGTCACCGGCCTGCATCTGACGATTGTTTTCGACATAGTGCAGAATGCAGGCATTATCACCAGAGGCCACGATCGAGGGGTAGGCCGTGCCGCCCCCGGCCAGTTTAAAGAGATGTTCCATCTCGGCCTGAATCTCATATTCGTAGCGGCCTGGCTGGGCAATCTCACGAGCGTAGTTGTGGGCTTTGACCGATACCGCCACCGCCTGACGAATGAGGTCAATTTCTTCAGGCCGTTTGACCCGGCGCAGCGATTGCAGCAGCAGCCGGGCATCGGCGATCGCGGTCGGTCCTGTGCCCCGCTTAACGTAGGACGCGAGCAGGCGCTGCCAATGCCGCAAGATTTTGCCGTTGAGCGCCGCATCATGGCCAAAGTGATAAAAGAGGCGATCGCCCCCTTTGAGGTAGTCAGGTAGTTTCGCGTCTAGCTCCTCAATAGAAAACACTTCGTCAGCGCCCAGGGCGGCTTTGGCGGCTTCCACACCCAGTCGTCGCCCTGACCAAATTTCTTTGTCTTTATCCTTCGGCCGCACAAACAGGACAAAGCGATGCTCTTCGTGATGGGGAGCTAGCACCGCGATCGCACCCGGTTCGTCAAACCCAGTGAGATAGTAAAAGTCGCTGTCTTGCCGAAAGTTGTATTCGACATCGTTGTGCATGACCGCCATGGGGGCGCTGGCAAACACGGCGGTGCCTTCGCCCATGAGGGCCATCAAGTCCTGACGTCGCTGTTGATAAACCGTTTGCATAGCTATGGGTAGAAGGTAACGAGGGAATGGACGAATGAAATGACGAATGATATCGGCGCAAGCGCGTCGAGGGTGCCACAGACTGCGGCGACGAAATGACGCGACGGCTGGCCAGCGATTGTCGCTGAGCGATCAACGCCGGCTAGGGCAAGTTAGAGCAGCTGATGACACCGAGCCTGAGCCTCCCGAAAAGTCTATCAGTACTCAATCTCGGTCAGCAGGCCGCCATTTTTAAGCGACTCTCCGAGCTGAAAAAGGCCGCATCGCCAGTGAATGCGACCCGCTCACTTAATCCTACAAATATTTCCGATAACCGGCTGGTGAACTACCCCATTAATCTCCGGCTCCGGCTGACGAAGAAGATAGACAAACGGCCAGATGCCAGTTC
>CALCPB010000780.1 GCA_937897665.1 uncultured Halomicronema sp.
CAAAGAGTGGAGCTGAAGGTAGCGAGAATGAACAGCATCAGGCCAAAAGGGGGGCAGAGGATGTGTGACAACAAAGGAAAGTCTTTGGCCACTGACAGTTACCTCACCGATTATGCTGGGCGTACTCTCTTCGGCAAACCTCGTAATCTGAACGTCGCTGAGCGGGTATTGGCTGTAGAGCAAAATGCCGAAATTGTCTGAACGGGTCTGCCCAGACGAGTAGGGCATGTCTGTAAGTAGTTCATTCAGGCTCGTGCGCCACGTAGCATTCACTTCCATGAACAGGTCTAAGTCAGGTTTTTCTTGATTCGCATACGCTAAAACAGCTTCATACTGCGTGTTTTGGGTATTGACATTAGCGATGAGAAGGCGGAAGTTGCTGTCGTTAGGCGTGGCAAAGTTCGGGGGCAGATACCAGGGCAGAATTTGAGCCGATAAGGCTGCCACACAAAGCAATCCGACAAAGACGGGGATTTTGCAGCGGGTGAGCCCGATGATGACTAACCCGATCACACTCAACACCCAATACTGCAGTTGAAAGTGCGAGAGTAATTCGAGATAAAGCGGCCAGCCATAACGGCTGGTGAGCAGCGCGATTGTGGTCACTGCCAGGATGCCGATCAGCACCGTCCAGGCAAAGCATCTGGTCAAGCTCGACGGGCGCTGAGCCATAAAACTAAAAACCCCACTCACTACGAGTAGGGTACAGAATTTTTTAGCCGCTAGCGGTTTTAGGCAACACCCGCCACGGCGATTGCCTGCTGACGAATGGCGCGTAGATTTTGGCTTAAATCATGTCGCAAGTGACGCTCGATCAGCAGGGCCGGAATCGCCCGAGGTGGACAGACGGTGATTTCGTAAAGCAGACGAGTCGTATCACTATCTGCCGACTCTGCCTCTAACTGCCAAGCGCCCTCAAAGGATTTGAAATCGCCCTCAACCATGGTGAAGCCGATGCGGTGGGGAAACTGCTCAGCCATGTTGAGTACGACTCGGGCACAAAATTGAATGTTGAGAAAACACTGAGTGCCTACTTGTTCTAGTAGGGTGACGGGTTCAGCGCTTTCTAAGCGGCGGCTCACCGTCAGATTCGGAATGAAGTCTGACAAATGGTCATAATCAGTGAGCACCTGCCAGACTTGATCAACTGAGCAGGGAATTGAAATGGACGCCAAAATTCGCCGATGCCGACCGGGTAGCTTCTCGGCGGAAACCTGCAGCGAGTCCTCGGTCACATCCACCGCCGGTAACGGTTCGCTCAGCGGAGTATTCAGTTCAGAAGTGGAAGCGTCATTCATAGGAAGGCTTGCCAGGTCTACTTAATAGTCAACCCAAATTAGCGCTCAAATTCCAGAATACTCGAGAATCTCGTCTCTGGATATGACTAATTTAGATGATTAGGTATAGATTACTGTCACTCAGTTCATTCTAATCACCGTGGAATCGCTACAGTTTTAGAGATGGGCTATCTGCCTTCCGTAAAAAACCGCACTTGGGATTGCAAAACCGCATCATGCTGCAAGTTATCGGCACCGTCAAAGGCCCGGGAGAAACCGGCAACGAATATCGCTTCATTACGGCAGATAACCGCGAGGTCAAAATTGGTGAGTTTGTGGCTTACCAAGCCCGACAAGGGGAAGACACCCTTAATATTCTGGGCAAAATCTCTGCGCGCTGTTTAATTGACCACCTGCCTGATCGCATTTTCGCCGATACGGGCATTAGTCCAGAGGCGATCGCGGCCTTAGTCGGGTTTGCCTATCCCAACCCTGAGATTTACGAAGTCACGGTTGAGGTCATCGGTTACTTTCACCCGGCACTGGGCTTTATCAACCCTCGGTTGACCCCGGATCCGGGCGCTAAGGTTTATCGGGTCGATGACGCCACCTTGGTCAAGGTCGTCAACAAAAAGCAGGTGGGGGAGATTGGTGGGGCTCACGTCGGCTCGCTGCTGTTGCGTCCGAATGAAGCAGTTCCCGTAGCCCTCGATGTCAAGGAGCTGGTGAGCACCCACATGGCCATTTTGGCGGGGACGGGATCGGGCAAATCTTACACCGCTGGTGTGCTGATCGAAGAACTGCTGCGCCCCTACAACCGAGCCGCCGTGCTGGTGTTTGATCCCCACGGTGAATACGGCACGCTGGGGGATATGCGCGGTCATCTCGCCTTTCAGGGAGACGATGGCTACGCGCCCAAAGTCAAAGTGTTGACGCCGGATGATATTCGCATTCGCATGTCGTCGTTAGACTATTACGACATCATGACCCTGCTGCCCAACATGAGCGATCGCCAGCAGGCCATCCTCAACAAAGGGTTTACGATTCTCAAGCGCCATCGTCAAGGCGACTATCGTTGGGATGTGAATGATCTGATTCGGGCGGTCAACGAAGCCGACACCAGTGAAGACGACGACGGCAATCCTAAAATTGGCTCCTCAGCCCCGGCCATTGAATGGAAACTGGAGCGGTTAGCTCATTCCCCGTACTTTGATCGGATGAACCACCTGTCGCCCAAAGATCTGTTTGAACCGGGCCAGGTGACCGTTTTGCAAATGAACGAGATCAGCCAGGAAGAGCAGCAGGTGATTTGTGCCGCTGTGCTACGCCAGAGCTATCAGGCTCGCATGAATACCGCTAAAGAACTGGTGTCGGCGGAAGACGAAACCTATTTGCCTTACCCCGTATTTATTTTGATCGAAGAATCCCATCGCTTTGCCCCGGCCCATGAGCCTGCCCGTTGCAAACAGGTGCTGCGCACGATTTTGAGCGAAGGACGGAAGTTTGGTATGGGGGTAGGGCTGATTACCCAACGACCGGGCAAGCTTGATTCCGATGTATTGTCGCAGTGCATGAGCCAATTTCTCATGCGCATTGTCAATCCGGTAGATCGAGAAAGTCTAAAACATGGGGTGGAGGCGGCGGGCCGCGATTTGCTGAAAGAGCTGCCCTCGCTGACTAAGGGGCAAGTGATTATTTCTGGTGCTTGTGTCAACACACCGGTGCTGTGCCAAGTCCGTAAGCGACTCACGCAGCACGGCGGCGAAACCATGAATGCGCCTCAGGATTGGCAAGCCTATTTTCAGCAGCATCACCAGCGCGATCGCACGATTGCAAAGGCGACCGTCGCGCGACCTCGTCCTGCGGAAACCGTCGGTGGCATCAGTATTGAGTAGTTGAGTTTGAGCTGCTTCTGCAGTCATTGCGGGGCATGGAGGCTGGTTCTGACAACTCCTTCCACCCTTTAACAATCCCAGTTAGGGTTTGAACCGCCGAATTCTGCCACCGAGACCTACCTTAGGGCGCAGGCATCTAGAAAATAGCTGTGTTTTTATAAATAAGCTGGTATCGCAGTTGCCAGTCCGGTTCGGACGAGACTGCGGAGTCCTTTCGCTGATGCTCTAGAGGTTCAGAGGGCTAGACAAAGCGAACAGCGCTGTACTTTCAAAGACGGTGATGGCAATCTAGCCGTCGCCCAGAAGCCGAATCTGCCTATCCTAGTCTGGTTCGGGGCCACTGTATTGTCTCTGCTTCCTGTTGCGGAAAAGCTACAGGC
>CALCPB010000781.1 GCA_937897665.1 uncultured Halomicronema sp.
GCTAAGCCCAGGCGGAATATGAAAAACATGCTGATGCGGCTGACTGACAATCTTTTAGCCCGAAAGCGCGCCATCATTGAAACGGTGATTGACCAGCTGAAGAATATTTCGCAAATCGAGCATTCCCGGCATCGCAGCCCCAACAACTTCATGGTCAATCTGGTCTGCGGTTTGATTGCTTATTGTCATCAACCGAAGAAACCGACCCTGCAATTAGAGTGGGCTTTGCCAGCCGCTGCTTAAACCGAACTGACGTTAAATAAGTATTGTTGGTCGCAAAAACTAGCGATTTCATTTGGTTATATACCCTGAGCTTGGATGTTCAAGAAGTGTATCAAAAGCTTATGGCAAGCCTTACCGTCAAGATATAGCGATCCGACTTGACGATTGAAAGAATAAAGAGCTGAAACTCCTGATATGTCTCGATCTTATTTTCACGAATCAAATAGGATCGCTATATACCAGCAAGGTAGATTAGAACGGCGGGTAAATCTCGTCAAACGCTTAAAAAATAGCGCCACAACAAAAGGGCTTTGAAATATTATTCAAAGCCCTCTTCAGGAATCTCAGCTCAAGAAATGTGCTTGCATTGGGCCGCGACCCGTTAAGAGGCACGGCGGCGACGTGAACTGCGCCGCGATCGCGTCGAAATGGCATATTCCACTACGGCCCCCAGCCCAAAGAACACTGCCGAAAACGTCCAAAAGACTTCCCACAGGCTGCCTTCTTCATAATTCGCCTGACTGACGTAATAGGCAAAACACATGTCGGCGATGTAGAGACAGATCGCCGCGATCGCAATGAGCTTCCATGACTGCGAAAAGCGTCCGCCCCAAAACGCGACGAGCAGCGTCGCAGCGACTACCAATAGCAGGCAGTCACCCAGCACATAAAGCAAGCCCACCGTGCCTTCAAACGGTTCCAACTGGGCATCTAGCGTCACCACCCAGCCCGGCGCGGTAGAAGAGACCGCCGCTGCTTCAACGACTTCAGGAGCGGCTGCCGTATCTGGCGGCACTGCCGGATCAACCGGTGCCGCTGGGTCAACCGGCGGCGCGGCTGGGTCAACCGGCGGCGCCGCGGGGTCGGCAGGCGCTAAGGCTGGATCGACCGGCGCCGCAGGATCAGCCGGTGCCACCTCTTCAACAGGAACTGGATCAGGCACCGTGACCGCTTCTTCGACCTCAGCCCCGGCTCGATAGCTCAGGAAGAACGCCAAACCGACGCCCAAAAGCCCCACCACGGCCACCAAGATCCACTGGCTTACCTCTAAGTTCAGGCGTCTTGGCAACACCGCCTGAAACATGCCGATCGCCAAAAATATATAAGACAGCAAATAAAACGCATCGCCAAGAGACACCGCCGGGTCTTTGCCCCAAACGTTGCCCCAGAGATAAAACATCAGGTTGCCAAAGGCAAAGCACAGCAGGCCGAGACCGATCCAAAACCAGACGGTGCGGCCACTGACAATTTGGCCACTTTTCCAATTGCGAAAGCAGAGCAAGCTGGATAGCACAAAGGCCCCTGTTTCCAGCACCGTGATGCCGTTCAAATACCACTGAGGACGATCTTGCCCAGGCGGTGGAACGCTGAAAAAGAGGAAAAAGAGTAAGGCAATTAAACCCCAAACAATCCCGAGGGTGAGCAGGGCGTTGGTAGATAGTAAAGGAGATGCGGTAGAAGACTGCTTGCTCAATGGAATACTCTCCTCAGAGCACACAACAAAGAAAGTTAAATGCATGGCCAGCGCTATCGGTTAGCCAATCGCAACCGCAGCAAGTTTAACCAGCAAGTTTTGTTTTACAACAGGATCGGCAAGCTGACAACGCTCGCCGACAAGCTGGGTTTAAGACCCAAATATTTTGTGCCCTCAGTCCGCTTAGCCCTGTTACGACAGGGTGCCACATCTTGACTAAAAAGCACGATAGGTCAATGTTTCTTAAACCTCAGGCCACTAACTCCAAAGCTTGCTATGGGGAGAGTTTTGGAGCCAGGCTAAAAACTGCTTGCGATCGCCCGACGGCAGATCTTCGAGCGCATCCAACAATCGCTCGGTAAAGTTAGCATTGCCAAAGGAATCTTTGCCCAGACGATGCATTTCTTCGAGGAGCCTCAGTAAATGATGCTCTTCCCAGGGGGGCACTTGAGTGGCTAAGGGATCCATGGTTAGCAAAGTATTGACGGCCTTCGCCGACGTCACCTGCGGAAATCGCCACTGCGAAAATACACCGGTAATCTCTTTCGAAAATAAATCAGCTTGCTTGTTGCCCAGCAAGTCTTCAATATCGAGGAAAAGCGCTTGTAAAATCAGCAAACACCCTTGGATTAGGGATTGTTCGGCAGGTCTATTAGCGTTGGCGTCTGCCCCTTGCCCAACGACTTCGTCGAGGCGAATCTTGCCCCAAATGCTAAACCGTTCGGGCTCTTCGAGTAACACGCAAGCTTTGCCGCGGTTGTCGGTTAAATCGCGCCACAGAGCCATCGCTTCCTCTTCCTGAGCTGCCGCAAATACGCTCAGCAAGCGAAAAGTCTGCTCCTGATAATACAAAATTGGGATCGGTTGATCCTTACTCAGATGTTGTACATTTTTGATGTCAACATCTTGTCGCTTGAGAATGAACATGATGCAGCGAGTCGAGTCTGTGGGATCAAGTCATACATCACCAGGCGCGATCGCTCGAACCTGAGACTAGCCATCAGTGAGAAAGGGCTTCTCTCGACAAGTTGAGGAAAGTTTGCTCACGGCCACGTTATTGATACCTTACATTAGCCCATTCAAACCATTCGCCAGCATGAATACTGGAAAATTTGCAGTCTATGCTAGGCGGCGTCTGGGCCAGTCAGCCCGGTGATTGCTTCTCCAACTGTGAGAATTGATCATAGAATCAGCTTAGTCATCAGCGCGCCTGATTGACGATTGGGGCCTTTAGCTCAGTGGATAGAGCAACCGCCTTCTAAGCGGTCGGTCACAGGTTCAAATCCTGTAAGGCCCGTTTAGCGACTGATTACGATTAACCAATGGGGCAACCTTGATCTGCTTCCCTTTCTTGAACGAACGTTCCCTGAGCAGACACAGCCTGAAGCGGCAAAATCGCGACTGAATCCGCAAGGGAATGCTAACGTTTGGACTGAGCAGTTTTAATTGCTTCTGACTATCGATAGTCGACGTGCCGAAAGTTAAGTGCCGCCCATGTCTTTGAAGACTCTGTTTGCCTGTGGACTGCGATCACCCGTGGTTGCAGCGGGAATACTGCTCGCCGGATTCTGCGCCCTACCCATTCCCGCGATCGCCCAAGCCCAGACCATTGAGACGATTGAAGAGTGCAATCAATTTGCCGATTTGGTCAATCGCAACCAAGAGATTTTAGAAGCGTTTGAAGTGGAGATTAATCGCTTTTCGGCCAATGCGGTTGAGGCAGAAACCTTGGATGAAATTCGTCAAGCAGCGTCGCAATATGTGGCTGCTGTCAATGAGGTTACCGATAATTTAGCCACGTTGGCGACGGATTTGGAGGGCTTGGCGATCGCGGATGGTGAGCTGTCGATCTATCGGGATGACTATATCACTGTCGTGTCTGGCTTTAGCGAAGCGTTGGATGTGGTGAGCGGCGCGATGGCTGAGGTCGCAGATGCGGCATCGGAAGCCGAGCTGTCAGAGAATTTGGAGGCGGTGCAAACCGATACGACAGCAGCCATTGAACAAATCGATGAGTTGGCTATTGACGAGTCTGACCTATTGAATGACTTCAATGTCTATTGCGGTGCAAG
>CALCPB010000782.1 GCA_937897665.1 uncultured Halomicronema sp.
ACGGGGCGGTAAAAAGTCTTCGGCGGTCACGCCGTCGTTGACCGCGACCCCCAGCAGCAGGCGATCGCCCAGCGGCTCTGCCACAATGGCGTCAAAGCTAAAGCTTTCACCCGGAGCAACCGTTTCGGCCAGTCTGACATCGACTGTCGGGGGCATGGTGCCTGACATCAGTTGAGTTTGCTCCGACAAAATGGTTTGGGCCACAACTTGCCCGCCCGCATAGTTTTGACGTGATTCCACCGTCGAGGTCAGGGCCAGGTCACGTCCGTCGATTGATTGCGTACCCGTAATGGTAGTAAGCGTTTCTGCGACTAAGATATCGCCGTTGGCCTCCCACGATAGCAGCTCAACATCGTAGGTCAGGGTTGAATACTGCGCCCAAAATTCACTAAGGGTCGTTTGATATTGGTCACGCGTAAAGTCATCTGGCCCGATGAAGTCACTGCCATAAAGGGCCATGAGCTGATCAATATTTTGGGCATTGGCCGCTGCCTCAATGGCTGCGATCGCGCTCGTGAGTTCGGCAGGGGCGGTCTCAGCGGTCTCAGCCTGGGCGGCCCCCGATAGGCTCAAACTGCCCAGCAAAGCACCCGCGCAAGCGACAGAAACGACCGATTTTTTGAACCCAATCATCGACAGTACTCAACGTCTCGTTTTCGCCTCCTACCTTAGCGCGGAACGGCGAGGCCAGTGACTTACCAGTGGACAGTCCGTGAGCAGCTGGTTACCCGTTCTGAGCGATCGGCTCTCCAGGCCAGCTTGATAGCGCCGGGGAGTCGAGGGGCAGGGTTATCGTTTGGTTTCAGAGCATCAGCTTGTTTCAGAGCATCTTATTAGCTGATTGACAGACAGCTTGAAGGTTGCGGCGTGAACTTCGTTGAACGATGCAGACTCGCATTCCGTGGCCAACGGGCACCACTATTCCAGTGCGCCTGCTCCCTTGTCCAAGACAAGGTGAACCGCATCTCCTGGCCATAGAGCCCTTTTTCGAACACGGTACAATAAGCATCTAGCGAATTTACGAAGCGATGACGCAGCAACTCAAGCAAGAACTGGCGTCCATGATCGGCCCCGCCGAGTGGCAAACGCTATTGCCCCATGCGGCGCGCGACAGCATTGTGCTAGTCAACCCCGGTTTGGACTTGGCCGATGTGGGTGTCGCCGTCGCCACTGACAACGTCAGTTCTGTGCAGCGGTGGATTAGTGAAGCGTTGATTACTAAGCCCACTGTGGAGCAATTGGAATATTGGGAGCGCGATCGCAGTCGGCAGTTTCAAGCCCTGATTGTGCAGCCCTATGTGCTGATTCAAGGCACTGATAGCGATGATGCGGTCTAACCGCAGTAAAGCTCGCATTTCCTTTCGTTTTGATCGGCACACGGCCCGATAAGCTGAAATAAATCTCGTTACGAGCGCACTATCCCTATGGGTCATCGCGTGTCTTCGCAGTCCAAACCAGTTCGGCGACTGAGTCTCTTTCGCACGCCACGGCCCTGGCTGGCTGCCTTCTGGAAATTTTCTCGCCCGCATACGATTATTGGTACCAGCCTCAGTGTGATTGGGGTGTTTGTCATCGCTTGGACGGTGATGCCAGAGGGGGCCACGCCGCCGACTTTGAACCTGTTTTCGCTGCTGTTGCCGTTGCTTGCTTGCTTGGCAGGCAACGTCTATATCGTTGGGCTGAACCAGATTGAAGACGTCGAGATCGATCGCATCAACAAGCCGAACTTGCCCATCGCCTCGGGTGAGTTTTCGCGTCAAGATGGCTGGGGCATTGTGCTGTTAGCCGGGGCGCTGAGCGTTTTTCTGGCGGTATTGGGGGGCTGGTGGTTGCTGGCGACGGTGCTACTGAGCTTGATGATTGGTACTGCCTATTCCATGCCGCCGATTCGCCTCAAGCGGTTTCCCTTCTGGGCTTCGACCTGCATTTTGACGGTACGCGGTGCTGTGGTGAACCTGGGGCTATTTTTCCACTACCGGGGTCAGCTGGAGTTGCCGCTGGGCATTCCAGGTAAGATGTGGGCGCTGGCCGCCTTTGTGGTGGTGTTCAGTATCGTGATTGCGATCTTCAAAGATATTCCTGATCTGGAGGGCGATCGCCGCTACAACATCACCACGTTTACCGTGCGGTTGGGGCAGACCCGCGTGTATGAGATGGCGCGATTGATTTTGAGCCTGTGCTACCTCGGCATGATCGCCGCTACGCCTTGGCTAGAGGGGGTTAACTGGCTGTTTGTGCTGATTACCCACGGGGCACTGTTGGGTCTGTTTTGGTGGCGTAGCTATCGCGTGGCCATGCCTAATCAGGCAGCGACGGCCACGGCGTCCATATCTTTTCCTGACTTTTATCAGTTCATCTGGAAGCTCTTTTTTCTGGAATACATTTTGTACCCGATCGCCTGTCTGTTGGGTTGAAGCGAAAACGCTATCCCCGTTGCTAGCGGTCAGCTCAAACTTAGGAACAAGGATTAAATAAATTACTGAGGCCAAGCCGGATAATATTTCCCCTCCTGGGAGGGGCGGCGGGGTGGGTTGCCCCTGAGTGCTAGGGTTCGAACCCACCCCGCCTACGGCACCCCTCCCGAGAGGGGAAAACCGGCACATTATTAAATTCCCGATCCTTAGAGTCTGTCGGCATTACCCACCCACGGCTCCGGCCTGTCCTCAATGCCGCATTCCGACTCCCGCATTCCGCTGTCCTAGGTATCGGCTATGAGTCTCTTGCCAATACTCACAACATCATCCGTGGCATAACCCAGGCCCCGATAAAAATCCAGCACTTGCCGGTTAGAACTGCGAATAACAATATTGAGTTTGGGACACCCCATTGAAATTAGGAGACGTTCAACTTCGGTCATGAGGGCTTGGCCATACCCTCGCTGCTGAAACGCCGGTGCCACAGCTAGATAAAACACGGACCCTCGATGGCCGTCGTAGCCTGCCATAGCTGAGGCGATGATCTGTCCGTTGAGCTCCCCGACTAAAAATAAGTCAGGCTGGACGGATATTTTTCTCGTGATGTCTTTATCTGGGTCATTCCAGGGGCGAGTCAAGTCGCAAGCTTGCCATAGATCGATGAGCGATTGTCGATCTGTTTCCCGGAACTTTCTGATTTCCATCGCTATTTTTGCCCGGTCAGATATCTACCGTCTGATTCCCCCGCGGTTGGGCGATCGCCGCCTGGTGACACTCTCCTCTCCTGATTTACAGCAGACCGCGATAGCGAATAAAGACGAGAATCGTCGCCCAAGCGCCAAGGGCCACTTTGAGCGCAACCAGAATATTCAGCAGCGGAATCCAGCCGCCGCTGACCAGCGTGCCCAACTCACCGGTCGGCAATTCCAGACCGACTAACGACAGCACCGCGATCACGATGAAAATCAACACCGAGACTTTTTCGAGCGTAGCGGCACGCCAGCGTTTATAGATCGCTTCCATCCACTGCGAAGAAGAGGTAATGGCCACCAGTCCGATCGCGGTGCCCCCGGCCACCCCGGCGGCAAATCCCCCTCCTGGGCTCAAATGGCCGCGAATGGCGAGTTCGATGCTGACCAAGGCGGCGATCGTGGCTCCGAGTCGGGCCAGCACAATTGAGGGGGCGTCGTCGAACTGATAAATCGTGCAAGACGGCTGCTCATCGGCCAGCAAAAACCGTACTCCCATAATGGCGATCGTGAAGACGACCACTTCAAAAATCGTGTCGTACAGCCGGTTGCGAAAGATAATGCCTGACACGGCATTGGCGACGCCGCTGTCTTCTACCACCAGCTCAACCATTGGCAGTTCAGCCGTGTCTATCGCCGGGTTGGGGAACACCAGCATTTGTATGTACAGCGCGATCGCGGCCGCGACATAAACCCATCTCATGGCTGATTCTCCCAAATATTGTGCCTAGCGTCTGGCGAGTCGCTAAGATTGGCGGTGGTCATCTGTCGCGAGCGATATAAACTGACGCTGGCCAGAGTGGGCGGCACACCGTTTTGCACAATCTCCAAGAGTCTTGGGAGTCGTACGCTGAGGTGATAAGGTGCACTCGCTGCCGACTGAGCGGTCGCCGGGGTGAGGGCTTCGGTAACCGCTATGCAGGTGGCATGAATTTCTTTTTTTTCTAAGGCAAACTGGAGTGCTTCGGGGCTGGCATAGGGCACGATTTCGAGGCGGAGATAATGGCGACTCAGCGCTCGGCGGAGCGCTTTTAACAAGGGCTGAGCGAGGGGGGGCTCCTCCGGGGTCGGCTCGTCGGGGTCACAGGGCGCGGCGGCCAACAGGCCTAATCGTAGGCTCATCGACGATCGCACCGCAATGGCATACAGCGTGATCGACAGCATCGTGCCCACTAGCGCTTCAGTCAAGGCCACATCGGCGGCGCCAAATAGGGCGTACACGAGCGCCGCTACAGCCCCCACGATGCCACGAATCACCAGGGCATGGTATGGGTTTCTCTGGGCGACCAACATGCCTGCCGTTAAGGGCAGCAGCACCGCGATCACGACGATGTAAAAGTCTTCAGACATCATCCCCCCCGGTGCTGGAGCAGTAGGCCAACACGTATCCCAATACCGTATTCCAAATGGCTAGAGAAATTAGGGCCAGCACCAGCAGCGGCCACTCACTGGGAATTTTGAGCAGCAACCCGACCACGATACTCATGGAGCCCAGCGTATCTGACACCGAGAGGCTGTGCAGCTTGAACAGGACTGAGCGTTCTCCTAAAAGCGGCAAGGTGCCCCAAAACCAAAAGATAATGCCCGAAACAATCAGGCCATAGCTGAGAACATCAATCATAGTTCGTTCATTCGTCTGAGGACGTGGGCTAACAGCATGAGTGAAGCATTGCCGACGCTTAAAATGAGCACCCCGACGAGGCCGATCATCCAGTCGTCGCGTAACACTGAAACAACCAAAATCATGATGGAAGTTTTGGTGGCAATGCTGGCAAAAGCAAGCATAGTTTGCCAAATATCTTCATCTTGCCAAGCTTCATAGATCGGAATGAGTAAAGCCAACGTCATGGCGATTAAGATTCCATTCATAGGGTCAGTGAAGTCTGCTGGCTAAAGGACAAACGCATCTAAAAACCTCATCAATTAAATGCCAACCAAAATGAAGTTAGCGACGTTCAGCTGTTAATTCTCTTGACTGCTGCCGGTTTGCCCTGCTTGGCTCGCCGTCGTCGCCTGACTCGATGAACTTCATACAAGCCGTTTTCGTGATATTTCAGCACGATAGTTTTGTGGGTAAACGAAATTAGATAGATATCTAAAAAAATTAAGCCCGGCGTGCGATTGGGTTTGACGTGCTCCATCACAATATCTTCTTTGGCATGGGGCCGAAGCATGATTTCTACGGCTTCGAAATATGCTTGGGGAATGGCCACTAAAATTTCCCATAAAACGTGTAGCCAATCCTTTAAAGCTGCTGTCAATGTCCGGTTTCTGGGCAGCATGAGGGCGACGCAGACGCCAATGATGATATTGGCTGGGCTAAAATCAGCGGTCAGCAAAAACCAAATGACCAACCGTAAAACTAAATCGAGATAGCCAATCATGCTGCCACCATGCCTAACAACAACAGCAGCATGAGGCTCATGCCGCCAATTAAATGTTCAAATCGCTCGATGCCGGTGGGGAGTTTGGGCAGCCCTCGACGCAACCAGAAGCCGTAGATCGCCCAACCACTGGCCAGAGTTCCTAAAGCCATCAACACCTTGCTGACGCTATAGGTTTCGAGGTGCTGACCACTGGCGAGCACCAGCCCACCCAACAGCAGCCCGATCGCGCACCCAAAGCCAAGTTGAGCGCCACGTTTTTCTGACTTGTCCGGTCGCTGAAAGGGAAGAAAAATAAACTTGGCAAAGGCGATCGCCGTGCCCAGAGCGGCCAGATTCATGGCCCAGGTGATGGTCGGGGGCAGATCTTGTACGGTTAACGCTTTGGCCTCAAACCCCGATAGCAGCGGCATGCCCGAAATCGAAAGGGCCGCGATCGTCATGGCCAGCCACTGCCAGCGCATCATCGGCGTCCGCTGCAGCATCTGAAATTTGCGACTGGGGAGGTTGCCCGCGAGCAAAAAGAGCACCGCCTTGGCTAAACCGTGGGTGAGGGCGTAAAAGCCTGCCACCGCTGGATTCGCCAAGACAAACCCCATTTGCGAAATGGTGCTAGAGGCCAGCATGCGCTTGGTATCTTTCTCAAAAATGGCGTAGGTTACCCCCAAAAAGGCTGTGCCCATGCTGAACAACTGCACCGCTGGAGCCACGTTGTCGGTCATGAGCGCCAGGCGCACGAGGGGAAAGACGCCGGTTTTGACAACGGCCCCTGACAGCATCGCCGAGACGGGGGTGTCGGCCTCGGCATGGGTCAGGGGTAACCACAGACCAGAGGCAAAGATGCCGCCCTTGGTAAATAGGCCAATCATCAGCAGCGCGATCGCCGCCGGGGGGGCGTTTTGAACCGCTGTAAAGGCAAACACCCCCGTAGTCTGATACACCAGAGCCGCCCCCATGAGATAGAACAGCATGGCGGTGTTGCTGACAAACAGGTAGCGCAACCCCACCCAAATGGCGCGATCGCTGCGGGGGTAAGCCATCAGCAAAAACGCGGCGATGCCGATGACTTCTAAGGCGACGTAAAGGCTAATCAGGTCAGCGCAGATAAATACGGCGTTAACGCTGCCGTGCAAAATCACCGTTTGCGTATAGAAAAACTTTGACTTATTTTTCTGCCAGCAGTAAAGCACTACAGCGGCGGTAACCAGCGCGTTGGTCAAAACAAAGTAACCGCTGAGGCCATCCACCACCAGCGTGACGCCAAAGTTGTCGATCAGTTCGATCGTCAGGGGCGTGGGAGCAACGATGTGCCAGAGACCATAGGCCATTGACACCAAGGCCATGCCCAGGGCAAAAAAACGATTAGACCGGGGCAGCAAATAGCTGCTGAAGCCGATGAAGAGGGGCAGGGCAATCCAAATAATAGTGGGTGTGTTCATGGTGTGTTGCTCTGCTCGATCTCGCTGGTCTCTAGCGTGGGGTTATCGCGTGACAGCTTCATGACGCCCACCAGCATCAAAGCTTGAATCGAAAAGCCGATGACGATCGCTGTCAAAATTACCGCCTGGGGCACCGGATCCGCGTAGGCTCCTGCCTGGGTGCCGGTTACAATCGGCGCTAAGAACCCACCCCGCGCCGCCACTAGCACATAAAACGCAATCACCCCAGTGCTCATCACATCCATCGAGAGGATTTTCATGATCAGGTTGCGCTTCCAGATGATGCCGACAAAGCCAATGAGAACGGTGGCAAAGACCCAAGCCGCCAAAATTGCCTGGGCCGTCATGGGCAGAGTTAACGGGGGAGGGGTCGTCATGAATAGCCGGCGATCGGTGAATAGGGGGATGGAAGCTAGAGAGCAAAGCTCAAACATAGGGCGCCACAATTCATAGACTAAATACTATCATGAACTTGTTTTCCATTAACTGAAGTCTAGTGAATTTTATTTGGCGGTAGGGCAATTCGGTATCCCCTTTCCCAATCCTGCCATCCCTGGTTTGATAGAACTATCCTGTCTGAGAGCTTGAAACCGATGCCCCTGATTAAGGTTCAAACTTCGCTGCCGACCCCGGATAAAGCGGACGTTGAGGCTATGTTGAAGGCGCTATCCAGCAGCCTAGCCACGCACTTGGGTAAGCCCGAATCCTACGTGATGACGGCGGTTGAAGGTGACGTGCCGATGACCTTTGGCGGCTCGACTGATCCCGTTTGCTACATCGAAATTAAAAGCGTTGGCACCATGGGCGCTAAAACCAAAACCATGAGCCAAGACTTTTGTGCCCAGGTAGAAGGAACGCTGGGCGTGCCCCAAAACCGCACCTATATCGAGTTTGCCGATGCTGCTGGGGCAATGTGGGGCTGGAACGGCAAGACCTTTGGTTAAAACGGCACGTCGCTGCCGGGAGACGAAGAAGGCTTGGGCTTGTCCCCATTAGAGGACTGACTGTTCTGTTCGCTCGTAGCCTCCTCATTTTCGTCATCGTCTAGGTTGACGATTTGGCCGTTAAAAAACTCGGCAAAACTCTTGACCGCTCGGTCTAGATCGGTAGCGGGCTGCCAATCGGTTGTCGGTGTGGCGGTAGGCGATGCAGTGGGCGGCGCGATGGCGGGTGGTGGGCTCGCTTCTGGGCTCGTGGCAGGTCGATAGGGTGCGGCTGGAGGCTGGTACGGGGCCGGTGTGGTGGCGGGTGCGGCGGTCGCCCCGCCACCCAGGGATGGCGGGGCCGGTGAGGGGCTAGCTCCGGCCCCAGACGATGGACTGTCTGGCGGGGCGTCGGCGACCTCTAACGTGACTTTGACCGGTTGGCTAAATAATTGTTCAAAGGCTGCTTCAATATTGGCCACGCGGCCCTGCGCCATTTTGAACAGCGGCTTGGATTTGATGCCAATACGGGCCACGCGCCCGTCGTAGTGGATCAGGTGGCCCTGCTGCTGCAGTAATGCTCGGGTGCCCATGGGTTGCAGATGGGCGATCACCTGCGCCCAGGTGGCGACCAGTTCAGTAGGCGTGATAGCTGTGTTATCCGTCGCGGGTGCATCACCGGTGGGTTCGGCGATCACCGGCGGTGCCGCCACCGGTGCATCGGGCGGCGCGGTCTCGGGTGGCGGTGCTGCTGCTGCCGCAGCGGGCGGTGCGGAGGGTGTCGGGCGGGACGGTGCAGCAGCAGCGCACGGCGGTGTTGAGGTGGGTACCGCAGGTGCTACTTGCAGCGAAGCTGGCCGTT
>CALCPB010000783.1 GCA_937897665.1 uncultured Halomicronema sp.
GAATAGCAAAATCTGACTTGTTTTTGGATGTACTTCTTTTATTAGTGGCTTTGAATAGCTGCCTCTGCCCCGACAGCACCTGAGTCAAGACTTGGCAGAGTTGCGCATGTTTTACCGGCTTATTGAGGCAAACGGCGATATGCTTTTCAGCGATCGCTTTCGGGATTTGCTCTCTCAGTAATGAGGTCAACATCACTAGGGGTAAATCAACATAGCCGGGTAGCTGGAGGATCGCTTGAGCCAACTCGAGGCCATCCATCTCAGGCATTTGCATATCTAGAATGGCAATGTCGATCGCACTCTCAGTCTGATTTTGCAAGACTGAGAGTGCAGCTTGGCCAGAGTCACACATGATCGGGTGCATGCCCCAGCCTTTAACATTGAACTCGAGAATATTGCGATTCGTCGCGTTGTCATCAACGATTAATACCCGTCTGCCCAACAGAGTGCGCTCGTCGAGTGTGCATTTCTCGCCATAGCCTTGCTGATCGACATTCGCTTGAATAGTGAAATGGAATGTGGTGCCTTGGTTAACCTGACTAGACACCCAAATTTCTCCTCCCATCGCCTCAACCAGTTGCTTGCTAATCACCAGTCCTAAACCAGTGCCACCGTATTTACGGGTAGTACTGGTATCGACTTGGCTAAACGGCTTGAACAAGCGTTCCATGCGATCAGCCGGAATGCCGATGCCGGTATCTTTCACCGAAAAATAGAGTTGATACGCATCATGGTGCTGTTGGGATCCTGTAGCGAGCTTAGGTTGGGAAACTTGCAGGGTGATTTCTCCCTGAGGGGTAAATTTCACCGCATTACTTAGGAGATTGACTAATATCTGTCTGATGCGAGTGACATCTCCTATAAAGCTTTGTGGCAAATCTGGCGCAATTTGATAAGCCAATTCTAGATTTTTTTGCTGCGCCTGCGAGGCAACTAAATCGATCGCCTCTTCAACGCAAGGTCTGAGGAGAAAAGGATTTTCTTCTAACTCCAGCTTGCCGGATTCAATTTTTGAGAAATCTAGAATGTCATTGATGATGGTTAACAAGGTTTCGCCACTGTTACGGACCGTGGCAATAAAATCTTGCTGCTGAGCATCTAAGGGTGTATCTAGTAATAATCCGGTCATGCCAATAATGGCATTCATGGGAGTTCTGATCTCGTGACTCATGGTCGCCAAAAACTCATCCTTGGCGCGACTGGCTGCCTCCGCCGCTTTGGTAGCGGTTGCTAGTTCATGATTTTGCGCTTGCAGCAACTTTTGCTGCAGGACCTGCTCTTCCAGTAACTGTGATTGAGCCAACGCAATCCCCACCTGCACCGCCACTGACTCTAAAAGTTCAACTTCTTCCTCACTCCATACCTTAGGTTCGTAGCAGTTTTGTAAAACCAACAAACCATTGGGATGGCGCTGAAAAGAAGTGCGAATGGCTAGCAAGGATCTCACATTCAGACCTTGCCAAGCAGAATAGCTTTCTGCAGTTAGGGGATCTTGAGCAATATCAGCGATGGCCACGGCGTTCTCTTGAGTCAGCAGTTTCTGAATCAAGGCATGATCGAGATTGGTGATATCGCTTTCTTGTAATGAAGCTAAGTCGTCTGCTTTCGCCTCAGCAACAAAGACTAAATTACCGTCAGTATCCGTCTGATATATCGTGCAGCGATCGCAGGCTAAGTTATCGCGCAAGAGATTAGCCGCGGTTTGTGTCGTGGTATGCCGATCTAAACGCTCACGAATCTTATCAGTAATATACTTCAGTAAAACGGTTTTTTGGTACTGCTGCTGCAGTGCTGTTTGGGCCATTAAGCGATCGGTCACATCAACCTGAAACCCAATAAAGCCAGTCAACTCGTAGGCATCGTTGCGAATGGGGCTGATGGTCAGATCATTCCAAAAAAAGCTGCCATCTTTTCGGTAATTTTTAAGCGTAACTTCGCAGCCGTTCCCTTGGGCCAGCGCCGAGCGAATGATATGGATAGTGGCTTGATCCGTATCTTGCCCTTGCAAAACACTGCAGTTATGGCCCACAATCTCTGCAGCGGTATACCCCGTTAGTTGAGTAAAGGCCCGATTGACAAACTGAATGGGAAATCTAGTTTGGGTGGATTCGTTATATAGGCCAGAAATCACCACCCCAGCACTACATTCTTCTAAAGCCCAGTTAGCTACTTTGAGGTCTTGCTGAATGCGATTCCGTTCTTCAACTTCTCGACTCAGCGACTCATTGAGCTGAGCTAAGTCGGCCGTACGCTTTTTGACCAGACCATGCAAAACGCCGGGCAATGCCAGCAATCGATACAACAAGTAGGCCAGAATTCCGCTTGTGACAATGATGGCCCCCCGCGAGATTACGGAAAAACGAGGGGACACCGCCGGATTTTTGGCGGCGAGACCCAGTATCCAATCTGGAGATTGCGGGACTGCAATGGGTATTTCTACATCTGCCTGAAAATCAGCTTTATCTGGCTGGACAAAACCTTGCCATTCACCACTCTCCATCGGTCGATGCGATAGCTGATATTCGTAGCCGCTGGCTTGCAAATTTTCTAGCTCAATGCCACTGAGGAACTCATCCATCCAGATGAAACTGAGGGTAAATAAACATAATTTATCATCTATGAAAATCGGCACGAGGCCGACCAGTGCTGTTTCCCCTGTTTCTGTCCAGCTGAGAGGCCCAACTAAATTCGGCTGCCTTGATTCCATCGCGGCCCGGGCTTCCAATTCATGTTTCGGATCACTCAAATGATCATGACCAATTAAGCGTTCGTCATAGGGATAAACCTGCGAAATCACTCCGTCAGGGGCAATTTGCAGGTTACTCACCTCGGTATACTCCGTTAGTAGGGTCTTGGCGTAAGCTTCAAAGTCTTCGCTGTTCGGTTCCTCCCCTGTTTTCTGAATGACTCCCGCTAATGCTATTGGGCCAAATAGGGCTTCCTCAAGTTCATGGTGGATGACGGCTCCCGTGCGCATCGCCAACTCATTCATCACCAAGGCATGATTCTCTTTTTGGACTTGCTCAAATTTCGTAAGCAAGGCAATCCCTGAACTACTCGCGATCGCAAAGACTCCCAAGGCAAATCCGAGGGTAGAGAGTTTTATGCGATTTGCTGAAATCTTGCTCTGCAGTTCAGACATGAGTTGGCTTAAATTCAAAAACTTGAGACGACTGAGATTCATTGTCTCTTAATTACAGACTTCTCTCTTTTGAATGAGCCATCAGCAAACAAAATACTTATTCAAGCAGCTAATGACGCCTCAAACCTGTCTCACAGCTCAAGAATTCCCGTGAGCATAAATTCTTCAGCAATCTTGAGATAAACTTAACCGACCGTTTCAAGGGTGAGTTCTATTCGTTCCTGGCATTGAAATTAATCCTTCAATAGATCCTCAGCCAACATATGATCGCAACTTGAAGAATATACGGCACAATAGCAGAATTCAGTTCTGAAAATACTCAATAAAGTCACTGCATAGAGTCATTGCTAATTCAATTTATAAGGAGCATTTTCTTGAAGTAGTGAAGATTTCATCAGCTATCAGTAATTTTCCTGAGGACATTTAATATTTCCTGAGATTTTTGTCTTCTCAGATCTTGCACCTGGGCAGCAAGAATGCGAGAAAAGGGCGTGAAACGTATACATTACAGGTCTCGTGAAGATTCTTGCTGCCCAGGAGCTCATTTACCAACTGTTGGAGGGGATGCCGAGTCCCTATCAACGGCAAAGTCTCCAAGCCATGCTCGAGCTGTTTCTCAGAGCGCAAGGAGCCCCGCTCCCCGAGCATAGTGACTTTGAAGTCAGCGAGTGCGCTGAGTCGCTTTCTAACGGTCTACACCTGGTCGCTACGGCTAATCATGCGTCTTTGGCAGATGTTTTAGTGACGCTGTTGTTAGCCGATCACGAACGAAAATGTTCCTTGTTGAAACAACAGGGAATTGAAGCGCAAATTACCAGGTGCAAGATCTGAGCCTACAAAATCATCATTCCGCCCGCAAAATTGTGAATACTCTTGCTACAGCGCTAGATGATTTTAAGACTGACCGTGCCCAAGTAGCGTTACAGACTCTAGCCCAACTTGCGAAATCCCATACCTCTAATGGCTAAATCCCCGACAGCCAAAGTTCTTATTGTCGATGACCAACCCGAAAACATTCGGGTATTGATGTCAGCGCTACAAGACGACTATGCCGTCATTGCTGCTACCAATGCCACCAAGGCCACTGAGCTAGCGATGACATCGCCGCAGCCGGATCTGATTTTGCTAGATGTCATGATGCCGGATATCAGTGGCTATCAGCTCTGCGAGCAGTTTAAAAGTTCCACTCTGACACAGCATATTCCTGTGATTTTTGTCACGGCACTGAGCGAAGCCCATGACGAAGCGAAGGGCTTTCAACATGGGGGGGCTGATTATATTGTTAAACCGGCTAATCCTGCCGTTGTGCGGGCTCGGGTCAAGAGTCATCTCACTATTCGGCAGCTCACCCAGCAACTACAGTCAATTAATGACCTTTTAGAGCAAAAAGTCGAACGGCGCGCCGTCGAGTTGAACCAAGCTCTGGACGAGGTCCGGTCTCGTACACAAGACCTGC
>CALCPB010000784.1 GCA_937897665.1 uncultured Halomicronema sp.
ATCTTGCGCCAGTTTTTGCTCCAACACGTCACGCCGAATCGCCAGTACCACTGCAGGTTCGATAGCAGTAACCGTGGCCGACGGTGGCAGATGATCGACAAAAGACATCTCACCGACGACTTCGCCACTCGACAGGCGGGCAATGGCGGTATCGTGCGATCGCTCAATCGAAACCACAAACTGCCCCGCCAGAATCAGGTAAATCGCCGCGATCGTGCTCCCTTCCTGAATTAGTACCTCACCCCCGGCAAGCTCGTAGCGGTTGCCGGCGCTGACCAACCAGTCGACATCTTCGTCTTCCAAAATGCCGAGGATAAACAGGATGCGTTCCATGCCTTTATGCGTCCTAAATGGTTCAGTTGCCAGCGTGTTGAGTGAGCCCATGAGTGTGTGTAGGAAACCGCCCTCGATCAGCCCCAGGGCTTATTATCCATACATATTTCACACCCTAAATTACAGATGTCTGTTCTTTTTGCCGATATTGATGCGGTTCAGGTCTGTGCCTATTTTCTGGGTCTAAAGATTGACCTCAAGCCCTTGTCCCCAACCTCACCGTTGGCCTTAGAGCCGCTCACTATTGCCAACGGTGATCACAGCTGCGTCTTTCTATTTGACTATGGTGTCGCCGTCTTATTTGGCTTATCCAGCGCCGAAACCGGCCAATTTTTGACAGATCTGCAGGATTTGATTGTAAATCCCTTTGCGGAACCCGAGACCGAAGAAGTCTTAATTCGTCTTGCTCCGATTAACGAAGGCAAGGTTGAGGACACTGTCATTTTGCTATCGCAGTTTACGGTGCCGATTTTGCAGTTGGTGGCCGATGTGCTTGCTAAAAGTGTGGTCTTAGCAGAGTACGAAGCCGAGTCAGCCCAAGTATTTGACCTGATAGAACCCTTTGCCACAAGCCTACAAGACCAAAAGTTTAACCGGCGCGGCGCCAAAATCCTGCTGAAGCAAATCGGCAACTGTTTGCTCATTCAACACAAGATTGTTGGTCGGGTAGAAATCGTCGATAAGCCTGAACTATTGTGGGAGTATCCGGATCTAGATCGCTTTTACGCCCGCATTGAAGATGAATACGAGATCCGCGAACGGCATTTGGCCTTAGAACGCAAGCTCGACTTGGTCTCACGCACGGCTGAAACGGCTCTCGATATTCAACAGCAAAACACCGGTCTCAGGCTAGAGTGGTATGTCGTGATCTTGATTGTGATCGAGGTGCTGCTATCACTCTATGAGTTGTTCGTTATTGGCAAATAGGCATCAGGAGCCAGACTATGGGAGCCATCGTTGAAGTCACTAGCCACACAATCGAAGAAGAGGAGCTGGCCCGCTCCTCTCAGACCCCAGTAGTGGTCGATTTTTTTGCGCAGTGGTGTGGGCCCTGCAAAATGCTCAAACCCGTTTTAGAAAAGCTGACGACCGAGTATGACTTTGTCTTAGCCGCCGTCGATATTGATCAAAATCCCGAACTGGCGCGGATCTATCAGGTCGAAGGCGTGCACGATGTCAGAGTCGCCCTGCAGGGCCAGCTGTATAACGGCTTCGTCGGCATGTTAGAAGAGCCCCAACTCCGCACGTTGTTAGAGCAGCTTAATTTGAGTTCGGCGGTTGATGAGGCCATGGCTCAATTAGAGACGATCCGCGCCTCGGGCGATCGCCAGCAGCTAGGCGAACAATACGCAACACTCCTGGCCCAATATCCTGATCGCCCGGCCCTGTTGCTTGAGGCGGCTCAGTTCTATCTCATGCAGGGCGAACTCACTACCGCCACCGGTCTGCTAGATCAAATCGATCCGCTGCAGCGTCCCTACGGTGCCCAGGCAACGGCAGTGCGATCGCTGATGGATTTTCATCAAACGATTGCCGAACTCACGCCGACCACCTCCGCTGATCAGCAGTATCTCGCTGGAGCCAAGGCAGCGATCGCCGAAGAGTATGAAACAGCGCTGGAACAATTCTTGGCGCTCGTGCAAAGCGATCGCAAATATCGCAACGACGGCGGTCGTAAAGCGCTGCTGACGCTGTTTGGTCTCTTAGGTGACGAGCACCCTCTGACCCAGACCTATCGCAAGCGGCTGATGCAAGCGCTGTACTAAGGCTAGGGTGGGACAGTCGACAGAGTTGAGTGGCGGCGGGCTCCCAATCCAGTCAGACCAGCCGAGAAACAGGGGGGAGAGATAGCTAAATGCTTCTGAGCTGTCTCACAACGGCCTCAAGCCAAGCCTTTAAGCACACACAGTCACTCAGGGGGTAGCAGACTAAATCAGTCGCTAAACCCTGAGCGATGGCTCCGCCCACCTCTCAGCCGCTACTCCCCTTGCCAG
>CALCPB010000785.1 GCA_937897665.1 uncultured Halomicronema sp.
CAACAGCGGCGGCTACCGTCATTCTCAGAATCACCTGCTTCGCCTCCTTCAGCTCTTTCAAGACTATTATAAGCTTGTCGCTATCCGCTTTTGCCGACCGTTTTGTCTGCTCTAGAGTGTCTTTTAACTCAAACAGTCGTTCTTGCTGCTGGGTCATGTCTGTTTGCAGATCTTTGACCTGTTTGTTGAGGCTCGCTTCTTTGGCTTGAGCAGTTTTGAGATCTGTTTTGAGCTGGGTGACCTGTTTTTCGAGCTCCGCTTTGGTGACGTTTCGACTGCTGGTAGTAGAGGCCGTTGTGGCGGCTGCCGTCGGGGTCGATTTGGGGGTCTGCTTTGAGGTGGTGCCTGACCGGCTGGTTGTCGACTTAGCCCGCGATGACGGCCCACGACGTGCGGTCTTTTTCGCCGTTGTTGACTTCGCCGCAGTCGGTTTTGAGGCGGCGGCTGGTTGCTCGGCGGCGGCTGGCGGCGTCGCTTCTGCTTTCAGCAAGTCAGATAAGTTTTTCTTCGTCATGATTGGCTCCAGTCTTGCTGTACTTCTTCGGCAACCCGGTAATAGTCGGCTTTGGCTTCTTTGACATTGGCCCCGCGCCACTGGGTAATGGGAACGCCCTCTAGGGCTGCCCGCTCATGGGCTTTGTAGGTGCGAATGACCGTCTCACAGACGGGAATCGCCAAACTGTTGAGGGTTTCTTGAGCTTCGGCAGCCTCGGCCAAACGGCGCGAATCAACTTTGGTGAACAGCACTCGATAGTCCATACCAGCTGGAGCGATCGCGGTTTTGATCGTATTGATCAGGGCTGACAAATCCATTGGGGCGGGGGGCGTGGGCAACAAAATGTAGTCGGCCACCGGCACCACGGCGGCCAAGGCGGCTGAGGTTAACGCCGGGGGCATATCGACCACAATTAAAGAATAATCGTCCACCTTCTTTAGTTTGCCTAGAAGCGTGGCATCTGTCTCTTGTGTGATATCAAACGTCATGGGTTGAGCGTTGTGTGACACCCACCAGTTGGCAGAGGCTTGGGGGTCAGCATCAACTAATAAAACAGAATAAGACTCCGACAAGATGGCGGCTAAATTGACGGCGGTAGTCGTTTTGCCCACGCCACCCTTGCCGTTGAGAATCGCCAATACTCTGGGAGATGAGTCCTTGCGCCTTGCTGCCAAGGCAGTTCTCCTTTTCTGATGGGGCGCAGGGTTAGCAATCAGGCCGAGTGCCAAACCCATGTCAGGTTGACTATATCGCAGATGCGATCGCTCGCAACGCTTTGACAACGGAGATTGCGATCAGCCCCGGCTTTTCTCACTTGGCCTGGCCCCAGCCTGCTCGAATTGACATATTCATCCTTTGTATCGTCCCCATCTGGAAGCTGTTGATTCCGCTGCCTAACTGTGAGCCGCTGCCTTTTGCGCTGCTGCCAGCAGGCTTAGCAAGGGAGCCAGCCAGTCTTAAACTGATAGGCTCTAAAACAGGAATTGAAACTGCCTTGGAGAAAGCGGTTTTGCCATGACACCGTCTCTCGGGGGGGGCAAGAGTGAACCAACTGCCGTTGCTAGGGGCATTGCATGAGAACTATTGGGTTGTTGGGTGGCATGAGTTGGGAAAGCACTGTTCTGTATTATGAGCAGATCAATCAGCGCGTCAAAGCTCAACTCGGCGGGTTGCATTCGGCGAAGATCGTACTTCACAGCGTCAACTTTCATGACATCGAAGTATTGCAGCGTCAGGGTGATTGGGAGGCCGCTGGTCAAGCCTTAGCGATCGCGGCACAGTCACTCGAAGCGGCGGGCGCGGAGGGGTTAGTCATCTGTACCAATACGATGCACAAAGTTGTGCCCGCCATTGAGGCGGCCACTCAGCTACCGATTTTGCACATCGCTGATGCGACGGCCGCCGCGATCAAGGCGCAGAATTTGCGGACTGTGGGCTTGCTCGGCACTCAATTCACAATGGCAGAAGCGTTTTACAAAGATCGGCTCAGCCATCAGCATGGCCTCGCGGTACAGATCCCCACCGCCAGCGATCGCGAGAAAATTCTCCGCATCATTTATGACGAGCTGTGTCTGGGCAAAATCCAGCCGGCCTCGCGCGCCGCCTATCTCAGAATCATTGACACGTTGAAAGAAATGGGAGCCGAGGCGATCATCGCCGGCTGCACAGAAATCACCCTGCTCGTCAAACAAAGCGATCTCGACATTCCCCTGTTTGACACCACTGCCTTGCACGCGGCGGCGGCTGTTGATTGGGGGTTGGCACCTTCATCCTGAGCTGATCCTGACCGTGAGCTAGCGCCCCTGGGGCGGCGAGTGAATGCGCTCGCAATCGATAGCCCTTCCGGAAAGGGGCATCTATAATTTTTTATGAAGGTATGAATAGCAGGAAAGTCTATGGACCTCGGAGCACTAGACCCAATCAAGCCGTATTTGAATTTCTTTCATCCGGTGATTATGTGGGTGTTATTAGGGGTGAGCCTCTACGCCCTCTATCTCGGCATGAAAATTCGGGCGACGCGATCGGCAGAAGGCGATGCCAAGAAAGCCCTCATCAAAGGCAAATTCAATAGCCGTCATCATCGGATGGGGGCAGCCCTACTGGCATTTATGGTGCTCGGCAGTATTGGTGGCATGGCCGTCACCTACGTTAACAACGGCAAGCTATTTTTTGGGCCTCACCTGCTAGTGGGATTGGGGATGACTGGCATCATCGCGACTTCAGCCTCTTTGGTGCCCTTCATGCAAAAAGGCAATGACATTGCGCGCACCGCCCACATTACGCTCAACGTGGCGTTGGTGGGTCTCTTTGGCTGGCAAGCGGTAACGGGCGTTCAAATCGTGCAGCGCATTTTAGAAAATTTCTAGCCCGGCTGAATTTTCGACCAACCCTAGACCGGGCGGTGGCAGTATTCTCTTTGAGATAACCTGCTGCCGCCCGGTTTTTACATCGCAATTACGGGGCGGCAGCAGAATGCCCCACGTCAAACCTGGGGTTTGATTGCTAAATGTTCATTTTTAGTTGACTACCTTTAAACGAATATTAACTTGCATTAACCCGCCAAAATTTCAAATTGAATGTGCTACTTTAATAGATAAGAAAGCAACAACTAAATAGCTAATACAAGCACTCCAAAGTTAATTCTTTGAGGGCTGGTGAAAGTCCAAAACTGTTCAAATCTTGCTGAAACAACATCAGAACTGAGCCTAAGAGATTTCTCTGGCTATTTCAACTAATAACTGTGTTGTTAGGCGGCGTAAACCTTAGCAAGCATCATCTTCAACCTCGCTAGTTAAGTACACTGTGTCTTAAGTTTGAAAGTTACAGTCTAAATAAAGGCTTCAAAAGGGTTCGGCAGTTTTGTCGAGCCCTTTTGATTGGGCGCTGCAAATGACGGTGAACGTTGCCGAATGCCGTCATTCTTGGCCGGTAAGGAATGGGACAGTAATTTCTGACAAAGATGATGATGCCGCCGAGTCCTTGCTTCAAAAACGCCATAGCATCCGCGATTTACTTTGGCTATGGTACGCGTAGATTTTTGAGTGCATGGGTGCCCGAGTGTCTTGATAGTCGATGCATCTCACGCATTCTGCCGCTCAGGCTCTCAGGCTCCCTCGCCCTTTAACCCGGCTTTTCAACTAATAACTGTGTTGTTAGGCGGCGTAAACCTTAGCAAGCATCATCTTC
>CALCPB010000786.1 GCA_937897665.1 uncultured Halomicronema sp.
CGGTGCCTACGCGGCGGCATAGAAACAGATCCAAACGATTCACTCTCTTATCTTAAGGGGCGGCCTGATATTCGCCTGACTTTCCCCCGGTTTTTTGTAACAGGCGCACGGATTGAATGGTGATCGACTTTTCGATCGCTTTGGCCATGTCATACAGCGTCAGCGCGGCGACGGAAACAGCGGTCAGCGCCTCCATTTCCACCCCCGTTTCGGCCTTGGTGCGCACGGTGGCTTGAATGCGGTAGCCGGGCAGTTCCGGTTCGGCGGCAATCACGACTTCGACTTTGCTGAGTGGCAGCGGATGACAGAGGGGAATCAAGGCCGCAGTCTGCTTTGCCGCCATGATGCCCGCCAACCGAGCCGTGCCCAACACATCGCCCTTGGGACTATCCCCCTGCTCAATCTGGGTCAGCGTTGCCGCGGCCATGAGCACTTGCCCCTCGGCGATCGCCACTCGCACCGTGGATGGCTTATGAGAAACATCGACCATGTGGGCTTCACCGGCTGCGTTTAGGTGACTTAATGCCGTCGGGGAATTTTCTGTTTGGGCCATGGAAAATCTCTATTCTTGTACCAAGGACTGTGCTACTATTTAACTCCTAGAAGGGCGTGTAGCTCAGTGGACTAGAGCACGTGGCTACGAACCACGGTGTCGGGGGTTCAAATCCCTCCATGCCCGTTGCATTCTCAATATCCAAAAGCGCTGTGGAGCTGAAAGAGTCCCACAGCGCTTTTGGATTGGATATTTAACCGGCTTGCCAGAGCGGTTTTTGGGGATGTTTTGCCGCGATGATCTGCAGGTTTGGACTTGAGATTCTCGCGCAATCCGTCCTCACAGTAGGGATACATTTTTTCTTGGCAACCGACAACATCTCTAATCGGCGGCCGGCGCTTCGACGGCATAAATATCGCGGCCCTGCCCTAGGGAGAACCGTAGCGAATGCTTGAGACTTTTGCTAGATGCGGTGATGAAGATCAAGAATCCGAGGAAAGTCATCAGTCCCGCCAGGCCAAAACAGTCGCGATAGCTGGCCCAATCAGCAAAGGTGCCAAACAACGGCCCGGCGATCGCAATGCCGACGTCAAACCCCACCATCACGAGACCAAACACTTTGCCGCGCTCATCAGCCGCTGAGCGATCGCCCATCAGCACAGCAATCATGGGAATCAGCGTGCCTGCCGCGCCCCCCTGAATGAGACCCGCAATCAGAAACATGACCGGGGTAGTGGCCTGCCAAAACGTCAGCATTGATAGGGTATACAGCAGCAGCCCCATGGTAATGAACCGACCGCGCCCGTGGCGATCAGAGGCGCGCCCGACCAGCAAGCGAATGCCAAAGCTAGCGATCGCGGAGGCGGTGTAGATCAGTCCCACGTTTAACGCTAGTCCAGTTTCTCTCACAAACAGAGGGACAAAGGTGCTGAGGGTGCCAAAAGCGAGACCTACCAACAGCAAAATCATCGCAGGCGTACGCACGCGCGGCGTCCACAGCAGGCTCCAAAAGACGGGACGAGGCGCATCGACAGTGAGAACTGCGGGACGAGGCGTGTAGGTTTCTTGCACCTGAGTGACGCATACAATGCCCAGAATGCCTAAAATCCCCATGGCGGTGAAGGCCACAGAAAAATTCTGCCATTCCAACAAAAAGCCGCCGAGCGCCGGGCCCAGAGCCATGCCAATGGGATTGACCAAACTCATGTAGCCAATCAGTTCGCCCCGATTCGCCGGGGGGGAAATATCGATCACCAGAGCGCTATAGGCGACCACAAAGGCGGCAATGCTCAAGCCATGAAAGGCGCGGAACACCATCAACAGCAGCAGCACGCCGTTAATGGTAATGGTCTGATCACCCAGACGGATTTGCCCTGTCAACGGCGGCAGTACCACTGCCAACAGGTACAGGAAAGGCGCGATCGCGATCGCTACAATCCCGATCAGCATCACCAGCTTGCGTCCGCGCTCATCGGCCAGGCGCGCTAGCCAAGGGCGGGCCACCAGCAGGCCAAATGCAAACGAGGCCATAACCACACCAATTTGCGAACCGGTGGCTCCCAGGGTTTCGATAAATAGCGGCAGAGTCGGCAACAATCCGGCCAATCCGGCCCAAAAGCACAATCCCGCGACAAATAAGATGGTCAGATTCCAGCGGAGTGCCGGACTAAATGTGGTGAAGACTTTCACAGCACTTCGCTCCCATCGTTAAGAAATTGTATGGCTGTTACCAAATGTAACAAAGTTCACTTTATCGATGCGTCTATCTATCAATGCAGCCGTTCAAGATATTGCCGACGATAATGGAAGCAACGCGGTCTCACCTCACACCCCTTTCCGATTAGAACTCTTTTAGCGCCATGCTGCCTACCCAACCATTTAAGCTCTCAACCCCGCGCACCGTTAGCGCGATCGCTGCCACGGGTCTATCGCTACTACTGGGACTCACCCTCGCCGCCTGCGCCACTCAGTCAACCCCACCCGAATCAGCGGCAGAGACCCCAGTCTCACCTGACGCTTCACCTGCAGTGACCGCCGCCTCTGGCGAGAACGTGGCCACCGTCACCCTCGTGGAAACGACAACTCAGTCACCCGATAGTCATACCTTTGCGGTGACCATCAGCAGCCCCGATACGGGGTGTGATCAGTATGCCGACTGGTGGGAGGTGATTACGCCAGAAGGTGACCTGCTGTATCGGCGGATTTTGGCCCACAGCCATGTGGATGAGCAGCCCTTTGAGCGCACGGGTGGGCCGGTCAACGTGGCCTCTGACCAAACCGTGATCGTGCGGGCCCACATGTACCCGAGCGGCTATGGCACACAAGCGATGCAGGGTAGCGTGACTGCCGGCTTTGAGACGGTAACGCTGCCAGCAGATTTTGCCCTGGCACTGGCTGAGATGGAGCCGTTACCCGGTGACTGTACCTTCTGAAGCTGACCTGCTCTGGCCTGAGGAGACTTTCGGCAAAGAATATACCGGCACTATCAGGGCAGGTTAGCGAGAACCTGGATTTCATTGAGACCCAGCGTCCATGAAAGCCGTCCCGCCAGGTATCGTCTCGCCTAAAGCCGCTGATCAACCCCCCTTCACGTGAAGGCTGATCGTCAGCAAAATCGCTGTTACACCATCCCCCTGTGCCGACTAATACCATGCAGCGCTCGGCTGAGTTTGACTCTACTCGGCAATATCGATATTGGCTCAAACGACAGTGGCATCCGACCCGGCCCGCGATCGCCCTGATCATGCTCAACCCCAGCCGCGCCGACCATCAACAAGATGACCCCACCCTGCGACGCTGCATTGGGTTAGCGCAGCAGTGGCAGTATGGCAGCTTGGTTGTCGTTAACCTGTTTGCCTACTGCACAGCCTCGCCCAAGGTTTTAAAAACGGGGAGGCAGCCGGTGGGTGTCGGCAATGATGGGCATATCTTGCAGGCTTGCGAGACTGCGGACACGATTGTGGTGGCCTGGGGCAACGCGGGGAGTCTGCAGCAGCGCGATCGCGCCGTCTTAGAATTGCTCAAGCCCTATCGCGAACGGCTGTACTGTTTGGGGCAAAACCAGACTGGTCAGCCCCGACATCCGCTCTATGTGCCCCGTCAAACCAAACTTCGCCGTTGGGCACGGTGAAGCATCCGCATTCAACAGAGCGCCCTGACTCGCGATCAGAGTCTCGGTTTGTCGATAG
>CALCPB010000787.1 GCA_937897665.1 uncultured Halomicronema sp.
GTTGCCGTCTCAGGTGAGTTTAGAGCAGGTCGCGGCTCACTACGCCATGAGTTCGCTGTTTACGCCCTATCAGGCAGAGCAGCGTCTCTACTGCTATACCATTCACCAGCAAGACTATCAGGTGCAGCGGATGGGGCCGCTGTCGCTAGCAGTGGGTCGTCTGCAGATCAAATCCGATGTCACCCGCGATCGCTCTGACCTGAGCTTTGTCGTGCTGCATCTAGGTGGCTGGGACTTCCACTGCTGCGTTAGCGGCTTTCGGCGGCGACTCGACTATCAGCGAGCCAAGGAGGCCATTTTGGCCGCGTTTACCAGCGCCAGTGCCGCGCAGGTGATTCTGGCGATGAATGCCGCGTTTGGGGATCACGTCTATAATCTGCAGACGCTCTTTACCGAAGAGCGCCATCGCATCATGCAGCTACTGAGCCATGATACGCTACAGCGGCTTGACCAGCTCTACAGCCAGGTTTATCGCAATAATTACGGACTGATCACTGCATTTCACCGTGACGGCTTAGCCGTACCGCAGGAGTTGCAGGTGGCAGCAGAAGTAGCGATTCGCCACCGTGCGCTGGAAGGACTGTACGCGCTGGAACAAGAAACCAGCAATCGCCCGAGCGATCCCCTCCATCGCAATACCGTGCACCTGATGCAGCTCGAAACGATCGCTCAAGAGGCGCAGCAGTTTCACTGTGACTGTCACCTACCCGAGGGGCAGCGCCTGATCGAAGGGATCATCTGGCGATCGCTGCATCATTTCCTCAGCCACCCGCGAGCGTCGAGTCTGCTCGAAGATGTCGATTGGCTCCGTCGTCTGATTGAGCTGGGTCATACCCTGGGGGGTGTTTCCCTCGCGCGTGCCCAAGAGCTGTACTGGCATTCGATTAGTGACTGGTTGCAGCGAGTGGAGCAGAGTGACCCCACCCAAGCCAACGCCAAACTCAAGCCCCTCTTAAAGCTGGCTCACTATCTTGCTATTGATCCCGCAGCGTTGCTGGCGCATCACCAGTTTCGGCAGTTCATCCCAGCGGATTAGGCTAGGCGATCGCGGGGCATAAACTGCACGACGGGCGGGGTCGGATCGCTGACCTTGCCTACCCCGGCAAAGCCCCAGCGGTTGAGCAAGTCCTTAAGCTGATAAGCCGGGACGGACTCCACGGCAAAGCGATCCCGTGCCTCAGGCGCATGAGTGCTGAGATAGGACAGCGCCTCGTAATCGGCGGCAAAAATCAGCAAATAAGTTTGATCCGTCGCCGTTTCGTCGGGGCGGGCGGCTAAATGTCGCCCATCTTGTTTTGACCGCAGTAGAAAATAAACTTGGGAATACATAGAGGCGATGCCGCGTCGCGACAGAAACGTCTAGCCAGCACATCCCCCATCGGAATAGCGCTGATTGTTAGGATATAGCAAGCGGCACGTTGTTCAAGTCACTCGGGCTGGTGGTCATGGCGATTGACTCAACCTGACCATGCTGACTGCTGACCACCGCAGGCTATCGGGCCTGAGCCTTCCCGCAGGGGATACTGCCCTGGCTACACTTGCTCTAACTTCGGATTACGAGCGAGCAGATAGGAATTGTAGAGATTTTGAAACACGATGTAAAACATCGGCCCCAGGGCAATCACCGGCGTCAAAAAGGTAAGGCAAATCCAAATACTAAACAGCGTATTTTTTTGCCCGAGCGATTGTCCCATCTCTTGACCCCAGTCATAACCGCCCAACCAGCGCCCCATGCCAAAATTGACAACGCACAACAGCAGAGAAACCAGCGCAATCTCAATCAAAAAGCTCTGCGATGAGGTCGACTCCGCCTCGATGAAATGCGTCGCCTTGGCAGTCGCCAAATAAATCGCCCCGACCCATAAATAGAATCCGGCTTGCTTGATCGGCAGCAGTTGGGTCACGAGATGGGGGGACAATTTTTGTAGTAGCTGGGTCAGGGCTAGCGGCAGCAGCACTACTACGAGGGTATTCAGCAGGGCGACCCAGTTAATACCTGCTTGCGCTGTCGGGCTTAATACCGGCAAAATCAGCGGCAGCGCAATGGCAGAAAAGCTATTCGTCACAATGACGGACGTCATTACATAATCAACTCGGCCATTGAGCAGGCGCGTCATCACGGGTGCGGCTGCCGCCGTGGGGGCCATCGCCACCATAAAGGCCGTCAGCCCCAGATCGGGGCTAAACCAGTTGCCAACCCAGGCCGTCATGCCGCCAATGGCCATCATCATGGCCACAATGATCCCCAAACGCGGATTCAAGGCTGACTTTGCATCCACTTCTAAATCCAGCAGCGAGCAAAAAAGAATCAGCATGATGCAATAGCGAATCAAAAAAGCATAGCTGTGGCCTTGGGGCAAGAGCACGCCGCAGGCAATGGCGCTAAACAAGAAAACTGATTTTTTCATGCGGGCAACCAGACGCAGAGCGCTTACCAGGCTACCCTGCGGGGGTTAACGCAAAGGGTTTGAGGTGAACTGTTGTGTCATCTCCCTAGCGGGCTTAATCTTCTCTGGCGAGTGTCTGGGCATCCTCTAAACTGTTAAGGCACCTCTGGGAGACTGGCGCGGGTGAAAATTGCTCTGATTATTGGGGTTATCGTGGCCCTTGGCATTGGCGCGATTGAAATCGGGCTGCGGCTATTTTTTGGGTTTGGTAAACCCCCCTTGTATATTGCCGACCCGCAAACCGGCTATCGATTAACGCCCAACCAGCGCACCAAGCGGTTTGGCAATGTCTTTGAGATCAACGAATACTCGATGCGCGGCCCGGCGATCGCCCCACAGCCCGAACCCCAAACCCTGCGCGTGCTGCTTTTGGGTGACTCGATCGCCAACGGCGGCTGGTGGACTGACCAGTCTGAGACGATCGCCGTACAGGTGCAGCGACATCTGAGTGCCGCACCGCGATCGGCCTACCCAGCGGTGGAAGTGCTCAACGCCTCGGCCAACTCTTGGGGGCCGCGCAACGAACTCGCCTACTTGGCTAAATTTGGCACCTTCGACTCTCAGGTCGTGTTGCTGTTACTCAACACCGATGACCTCTTTGCCACCGCCCCCACATCGCTACAGGTGGGTCGCGATCGCGCCTATCCCAATCGGTATCCGCCGCTGGCAATTGCGGAAGTCCTCGGCCGGTTTCTCAAATCACCTCCGATCCCCGAGCTGCAGGCCGTGACTCAAGAAGGGGGCGATCGCGTTGGCGTTAATTTAGAAGCGGTACGACAGCTGCACCGCCTGACTCAGCAGTCAGAGGCCCGGCTGATTGTGGCAATGACGCCCCTATTGCGCGAAGTCGTGCCTCCTGGCCCTCGCGATTATGAACTCAAAGCCCGACAGCGGGTGAATCAGTTTGCCAGTCTAGAAAACCTGATCTATATCGACTTTTTGGCCGATTTTCAGAATGCGCCAGAGCCAGAAGCCCTCTATCGCGATCACATTCACCTCAGCCCCGAGGGCTATGCCCTGGCCAGCAAAACCCTTAGCCTGACGATTCAACAGGCGCTTGAGCCGTCGAAAAGTAAACCAACGGCTTTGCCCGACAGCCTGTTGGATGATCCCTGGTAGGAGTGTGGGGCGGGATGGATTCGGAGGGGGCAAGCCATCCATAAACGTAGGTTTAGGGATAATCTCCCGCCTCACTTGTCATCCCTGCCTAAGCACACATGTCGCGGAGCAGCCCGGCCCTGAGGCTCTGG
>CALCPB010000788.1 GCA_937897665.1 uncultured Halomicronema sp.
CGACCAGGCCCCGGGCCAGTAATCGGGTGATTCTTAAACAGAATCTCGCCAGCCGCCACTTCGGACAGCCCCGCAATCATGTATAACAAAGTCGACTTACCGCAACCCGAAGGCCCAATGATGGTTACGAACGTATTCGGCTCAATATCTAAGCTGATGTTTTCAACAGCGACAAAATCCTGAGATTTTTTGCCCGACAACTGGCTAAAGAGATCCTTTTTACCCCGAAAGACTTTCGTCACATTGCGAATCGATAATTGCGCTGACGGTGAATAAGTATCCACCGGGGTTGCTGAATTCACAGGTGCTACACTCACGAATTTCGACCAAATGCGACAAATTTTTCCACAGCGGCAAAGATGCTATCCAAAATCAGCCCCACTAGGCCAATGATGAAAATAGCCACCAAAATATTGGGAATGTAGAGGTTATTCCACTCATTCCAGATGAAGTAACCTAACCCCGTTCCCAACAGCATCTCAGCGGCCACAATCACGAGCCAGGCAATCCCCATGCTGATGCGGAGACCCGCCACAATATTGGGTAACGCCGCCGGATTGATGACCTTAATGATGGTGCGTTGCCGCGATGCGCCCATGGTTTGGGCAACATCGAGATAATCTTGATCGACATTGGCCACGCCAAAAGCGGTATTGATCAGCGTGGGCCAAATGCTGGAGATGAAAATGATAAACACTCCAGTCATCTCAGAATCACGGAAGACATAGAGCCCTAAAGGGAGCCATGCCAAGGGTGAAATCGGCTTCAAAAGTTGCACATAAGGATTAAACCCCTTGCGAGCCACTGAGGAAATGCCCATCAAAATGCCTAAGGGAACCGCCACGATCGACGCCAAAAAGTAGCCAATCGCCACCCGCCGCAAGCTAATGAGTAGATTCCACCCGATGCCCAAATCATTGGGCCCATTGTTAAAAAATGGATGGGTTAACCACCACCAAAGCTCTTTCAGAGTTACCAATGCCGTGGGCATGCCCTTGGCAAACAGGTCAGCTCGCGCGCCGATTTCCCAAAACAGCAAAAAGGCGATGAGTGAACCGACAAAGAGCAGAAATGCCTTTGCACCATCCGTAAAGAACAAGGACTCCTTTTCACCCCCGTAATAGGGGGCAGCTGTCTTGGTGTCACTAACTGTCATGCTGATACCTCCTAACCACGGCTATTAGACACCGTATTCGTCAATTTGCTGTTGGACGTAGGCTTCAGGCTCAGCCGGGTCAAACGTATCGAACTGCAGCTCTTCGGTTCGATAAATTTCGTCCGGGGGCTCTTGACCTAACTCGGTTGCCAGCTCGCGGGCCAAGTCAGTCAAAAAGATGTCTTGACCGACTTCGTCGTAGCCGGTTTCTGGAATGACTTGGCCAGCCACGCCATCACCCTGTAAATCCCAACGGACGAGCTGAGAAGAAATCCAGTTGGCGAAGCTCTGCCAAGGATACGGATCAAAGTCGATGCGATCGGGCACGCTGAGAGTGTTGCCGCTGCCGGCATCGTAGTTGCCAGTTAGTACGGCTTCTACGACCTCAACCGGTTGGTTAAGGAAAGCCCGCTCCGAAATTGCTGCCGCAATCTCGACTCGGTTGGCGGGGTCACTCGCGTAGCCAGTGGCCTCAACGATGGCTTTGTTCAAGGCGCGGAAGGTGTTGGGATTCGCATCAATCCACTCATCGCTCGCGGCGAACGCACAACAAGGATGCCCCGGCCACAGCTCCTTCGTAATCATGTGAATGAAGCCCTCTTCCTCGTAAACCGCCCGCTGGTTAAACGGATCCGGCATCAGGTAGGCGTCAATGTCACCCGCGACCATCTGCGCAATGCTATCGGGCGGGGGCACTGGACGAATTTGCACATCCACATCGGGATCGATGCCACCAGTCGCTAAGTAGTAACGCAGCAAGAGGTTATGCATGGAATACGGGAAGGGCACCCCAAAGGTAAAGCCTTTGAAGTCAGCCGGGCCATTGATTTTGCCTTTATGGCGGTTGGCGACGGTGATGGCTTGACCGTTAATGTTCTCAATGCTGGCCAGCTTCACCCCAAAGGACGCCGAACCCAGCCCGAGCGTCATGGCAATCGGCATAGGAGCCAGCATGTGATAAGCATCAAGCTCACCGGCGATCGCGGAGTCCCGCACCGCCCCCCAACTGGGCATCTTCACCACGGTGGCATTCAAGCCATGCTTTTCGTAAAAGCCCAACGGTTCCGACATGATGATGGGCGAAGCGCAAGTGATGGGAATAAACCCAATCTGTAAATCGGTTTTCTCTAGGCCAGCAGTATCGACCGGGGCGGCATCGTCTTCAGCCGCAGGTTCATCACCGCCACCGCCCTGGCAACTTGCCAAGGCGACCAAGGCTGCGCCCACGGCCATATTGCGCATGAACTCACGACGCGTTGCCCCACTGTTGCGAATCGTGTCGTTGAAGAAGAGCCCAGCTTGGGGGCCAAATGCCGCTGCAAAAGCCTGGTCTAAGCCACCCGCCTGTTCACAAAGGCCCAGAATGAGTTTCTCGCGCTTGGGGTCACCGCGACCGACGCGCTTCAAAAAGAGGGCTTTGCGGAGCTCATAGGCATTGACCCCTTCAGCAGCCCGGAGCTGGTTCTGCTTGTAAATCCCCATCTTGACCAAGTCATCCACCATATCGATGGGATCTTTGGGCATGGTTTGAATGAATTCCCAGTGATCCATCGTGGAGTGCGTGCCCCCGCAAAGGATGCACGCAAGTTCGAGATCGGAAAGCTCACCGCGATCGCAGTTGAGGTTATTCCATCTTTGCGCGGTCTGTGTCGCTGAACCAAAAACCATGTTTGCTGCCTACCTAAACCTAACTAACAACTCAACCAAGAACCAAAAACGAGTGAGCTGGCATGCATTTGAAGTGAACTATACCAGCCTTACTAATGAAAAATAGGGATCATTTTTGGGAAAACATAGGACTATTTTTGGGGATTTCCCTGGAGATAATCAAAGATGCTTTACAACTGTTATTTTCGATACAGAAGTCACGAGTGGAACTCATTCTTTAGACTTTGATTTATTGCTTTTGTTACGAACTGTTTTCTCCATGCCTGGGGAGAAACACCATGGAACTGGCGAAATTGTCGCGCGAAATAACCGGCATCGCTGTAACCAACCTGTTCGGCAACTTGTCTGATCGATTGATTGGAATGCTGCAGTAATCGGCGGGCCTGTACCATGCGCCGCTCGATGATCCAGCGCTTAATCGAGAGGCCAGTTTCTGCCTGGACTAGGTTGGTGAGATAGGCCGGCGAGTAACCGGCCGCCTGAGCCACATCACTCAAATTGATGGCGTCTTGATAGTGACGCTCAATAAATTGAAAAACGCTCGCTAATTTTGGGCAGTCAGGAAAAATCGTGTCGCTATTGCTGGCTTCTAGGGGCTGCGTGCCGATGTCAGAGCCTTGAGAATCAGGGTTTTGGGGTGACCGGGCAGCGGCCCTAATGGCTTCGTGGCGTTTAAGTCTGGTCGTAATCGCGGATAAAAACTGCTCGACGGTACAAGGCTTAGTCAGATAATCATCAGCGCCTAATTCCATGCCACGACGCAGATCAGCCATCGTCACTTTAGCCGTTAAAAAAATTAGGGGAATGGCTGCTGTTGTCTGGGCATTGCGCAGTGTCGAGAGCACTGAATAACCATCCATATCGGGCATCATGATGTCGCAAACAACTAAGTCAGGATGATGTGCTTGCGCGAGTTGAATACCCTCATTACCATTCCTGGCGCCATACGCTTGAAAGCCTTCAAAGGTCAGACATTTCAAAAAAACGTTGCGCGTATGCAACTCATCTTCAATGACGAGTACAGTTTTCATGCTGCTTCTATTGCTCTGACTGCTGGCCAGCTATCTTCAGTCTAAAGGTGAAGAAAAGTCCGTTCAGCGACACCTCTGATCCTGGCGACTAAGCTGATAGCTTAGAGATTAACGACGACTTCTCAAAACCTGTTAAGTAAGCTCTTTCGGGACACTGTTTTGATTGATATCAGGGGAGCCGTAGAGTCCCCGCGTCGGTATTGATATATCTCTTTGGTAATCTTAAAAAAGCTCCCTCGTGGTAGCTTAGGCTACATTTTCGGGGTAGGAAGAGCGCAAGATTGGGCTGATTGCCTGATGTATAGTGCCTCAGAGTGTTCCTGATAATACTTGTAATGCTTTCC
>CALCPB010000789.1 GCA_937897665.1 uncultured Halomicronema sp.
CAAGCCAAAAATGCGCATGGCTAGCCAAATCGATAGGCCGGACTCGGTGATCTGCCGAATCAGCTCGAACAGCGCCCCGATGGAAACGCCGATCGACGAAAAGGCCCCTACGCCAAACAAAAACGGTAGGGCCAGCTCGCGTACCACGTACCAATCCATCAAAGAGATGCGAAAGCGGCCCATCGGCATTTGCGCGGGTGCCGGTGCCGTCGATTGAGGGTAGGGACTATCCATAAAACGTGTGTCGCGCAACTTATGCAAAAACGAGGCAGTAGAACTAGGGGGCCAAGGCAGACTAAATTTTAAAGTCTTCACCCAGGTAGTGTTGACGCACCAAGGGATTGCTGTAGAGGTCGTCAGCGGTGCCAGAAGCCAAGATGCGCCCTTCGCTCATGATATAGGCGCGATCGATGATTTGGAGCGTTTCCCGGACGTTGTGGTCGGTAATGAGAATGCCAATGTCGCGCTCTCGCAGCTGTGACACCATTGTTTGGATTTCGTTCACCGCGATGGGGTCGACGCCAGCAAAGGGCTCGTCCAAGAACAAAAAGCGTGGCCCATCTTCTCCGGCGGCTAGGGCTCGAGCGAGTTCAGTACGCCGCCGTTCGCCCCCCGAGACGAGGTTGCCAGCGGTGTTGGCGACGGTTTCTAGTCGAAATTCTTTGAGCAAATCATACAGGCGATCGTCGTAGGCCGCCGGGGAGACGTGGGTTTGCTCCATCACCAACAGCAAATTGTCGCGCACGGACAAATGGCGGAAGATGCTGGGCTCTTGAGCGAGGTAGCCAATGCCCAGACGAGCCCGCTGATGCATCGGCAAGTCCGTAATATCGATGCGATCTAAATACACGCGACCATCATCCGGCTTCTCGAGTCCGGTGGCCATATAAAAGGTGGTGGTTTTGCCTGCCCCATTCGGGCCTAAGAGGCCAACGACCTCACCCTGAGCCACCGATAGGCTCACCTGGTGAACAACTTGGCGCTTGCCATAGGTCTTTTGAACGTTCTCTAAAATAATTTTCAAGAGATTTCGTACCGAAGCAGGGTGATCAAAGGGTCGGCTCAAATTTTATCAAAGCGCCTCCCCAAAATTTGCCCTTCGCAAAATAGTCCGCTGTTGGCCATGCCCTCTGCCGGGCTCCAAACAGCGTTATTCAGAAGTGGGCAGCAGTGGGCAGCTAATTAATGGGCGAGATGGTCAGTGCCGGAGCGGGGGCCGGGTTGTTGAACGCGCCATTGTCAGTCTCGTCGCCCTCCTCTTCAGTGTCCTCTGTCGTGGCGGTTTCGTCGATCAAGAGGTAAGTGGTTTCGACTTGGTCGTTGGGCTGCGGTAGAGCAATGAAACGGCCCTCATCAATCAAGTAAGTGACGGTTTCTGCCTCTAAACGATTGCCTTCTTGCAGCACCACGACGTTGCCGCTCAAAATCATTCGGCTTTCTTCGCTAAAGTATTGCGCTTGGGCAGAGGTGGCAAAAATATCGCGCACCGGATATTCAATCTGCACATTGCCGCGAGCGGTCACTACCCCAGTAATCGCGTTGGCCTCTTGCACATCGGCTTTGAGGGTGATTGTGCCTTGGGTGCCCGTTTGCGCATGAGCGATGTGACTGGGTCGCAGGGTGATCGCCAACAGTATGCCTAAGGTGCCGGTGAGCATCAGCCCTAGTAGCGATCGCCCGCGCCATAACAAATTTCGAGTATCCCGTCTCACCTTTGCTGCCCCATTGGCCATTATTTCGTTCCCTATCACGTTCTTCTAAGACGTTACCCAATTAACCGGAGTTCCACTCCATCAAGGCGCGCGGCGCGCTGTTAAGTTTTGTGGTGACGACAGCCCATTCTGTCGTTTGTATACACACTTAGGTCATTCAAATTCGGAAATAACCCTATTTTCCAGGTTGAATTTCCCACTTCGGCAAGGTGGCCGTCGCTCCGACTCCCGACTTACCTTGATGAGTCAAAATCAGGGCCTCTGCTACCAGTGCAATCTGATCAGCCCCCAACTGTTGCGTTAATTCTAACCAGACGCTGGCACAATCCAGCAGATCGGTGACGTCAATTTCGCGGTAACTCGGCTCAAAGGGCTCTAGCCGTCGAATGCCTTCCCCGAGCAAAATAGCGGTGCCATGCCAATTGTGATTACCCAGATGATAGAGCGCTACCGCGAGCTGTAAAAGCCCTTGAAAAAAGGGCTTTTCGGGAATTTCAGCGGTCATCCAGATGGCTTCTAGGGTGTCATGACAGGCGTAGTAATCACCCTGATTGAATTGTTCGATGCCGGCTTGCCAAGCATCGGCATCAGACGAGGGAGCGTTAGAAGTCATTGGCTACGAGTGGACATTGAGGTAATCGGTCTAATGAGCTGTGGATTGTTAAGAAGAGGTGGTATTCTCCACTGGAGAGTGTGTGAGGAGTCATTTATATGGTAAGTTCCCCCCCGCGGTCAGTGAGCCGCAACCCGGTATCGGCGCCGGTTGGGCTAGGTTGGCAGCCGCTTGAGCTGCCGGCTACTAAACTGTTTGGTACAGATGGCATTCGTGGCCAAGCTGGTGAGCTGTTGACGGCACCGTTAGCCCTGCAGATTGGCTATTGGGCTGGGCACGTTTATCGGCACCATTATCCCTTGGGGGGGCCGATCTTACTAGGTCAAGATTCGCGCAATTCAGGACATATGATCGCGTCGGCGCTGGCCGCTGGGCTCACCGCCGCGGGCTTAGAGGTGTGGAACTTAGGTCTCTGCCCCACCGCCGCCGTGGCCAACCTGACACCAGCCGTTGGGGCAAGCGGTGGGGTAATGATTTCGGCTAGCCACAATCCGCCGGCTGATAATGGCATTAAATTTTTTGGGGCTGAGGGGACAAAGCTATCGACTGTCCTGCAGCAGCAAATGGAGCAAGCCCTGCGTGGTCACAGTGGGGCACTGGTTAATCTGGCCGGTGAGCAATGGGGCCAATGGCACCATCGCCCTGAACTGGTCAACCAGTATTTAGAATTTCTCCATGAGCCCTTGCCGACGCTTGATCTAAGCGGTCTCAAGGTAGTGCTCGATATGGCTTGGGGGGCAGCTGCCGGGATTGCTCACCGGGCCTTCGCTCGCACGGGGGCTGACGTGGTGGGGCTGCATGGCCTGCCGGATGGCGATCGCATCAACGTCAACTGCGGTTCAACGCATCTGGGCGCTCTGCAAACGGCAATTCGGGAACATCAGGCTGATCTTGGCTTTGCCTTTGATGGCGATGCCGATCGCGTGATTGCGGTTGATGCCAAAGGCCGTGTTGTCGACGGTGACTACATTCTGTATTTGTGGGGCCAGCAGCTCAAGGCCGCTGACCGCCTGCCAGAAAACCTCATCGTGTCGACGGTGATGGCTAACTTGGGCTTTGAGCGCGCCTGGAACGCCCTCGGTGGTGCCCTCATGCGGACTCAAGTTGGCGACCAGCATGTGCATGCCGAGATGGTTGATCGCGGGGCGAAGCTCGGTGGCGAGCAGTCAGGGCATATTCTCTGCCACCACTACAGCCTGACCGGTGACGGCATTCTGACGGCGTTGCACTTGGCTCATCTAGTGCAGCAACTGGGCGGCTCACTGGCAGAGCTGGTGGATCAAAGCTTTCAAACCTATCCGCAACGACTCAAAAACGTTCGCGTTGAAGATCGCGATCGCCGTAAAAACTGGGCCAGCTGCAGTGCGGTTAAACAAGCGATCGCGCAAGCTGAAGCGGATATGGGCGATTTAGGCCGGGTGTTAGTGCGCCCCTCTGGTACTGAGCCGCTGATTCGCGTCATGGTCGAAGCTGAGCACTCGGCTTTAGTCGATCATTGGACTGACTACATTGCTAACGTCGTGGCCATTAACCTCGCGGGCTAGGTTTTAGCCCTGTTGGGGGACTTTGATATTGGCGTCCTCCAACAGGGTTGGACGGTTTAAGTAGGGCGATATCACAGGGGAGTCGCGCACAAATAGCGCCCCGATCGCAGCAGTCTAGGATTGCCAAACCCCGACAGACCACTGTCTGTCTTCGGGATATTGTTGATCGCAGAATCTCCACGCTGATCGATGAAATTTGCGTTCGGGATAATACCAGTTCTAAAAATTACAGCACCACATACAAGTCGGCTTTTCCAGTAGGAGACACTGCGTGTTGACCTGGCCTGCCGTCGGGCTGACGACTCCACTCCGCCCACGTTCCTTGAGCGGAGTCGTTGGCGTAGCCTTCCCGTAGGGAATAAGGAAGAGCTGTAGTCCAGTTTCAGAGAATTGGGATAAGGGCGTCAGGCACGCTTACCCGCCGGTTGAGGCAAAAATCCCCTCTGGCGAATGGGTGTCATCCTCCCGCTGAGAGTGGCTCACCCCACCTCATTCGCCCCTCTGGGGCAGGCAAAGAAGACAGAGTGTGACTTAACCCGTGCCGTTATGAAGCATTGGCGACACCGGCCATGGCATGCATCGGTAAGCTGACTTTTACTCGGGTTCCTGAATCTAACTGACTCTCAATGGCAATCTGCCCATTCAGCAGATGAGTACATTTCAGGGCGATAGTTAACCCTAAGCCAATGCCTTGAATATTTTCAGCGTTTTGGGCCCGATAGAATGATTCAAACACCCGTGCTAATTCCTGTTCGGGAATGCCCATGCCCGTGTCTTCAACAATGATGCATAACTGCTCAGATGTGCAAAATATCTGCACCGTAATCGGCGACGGGTCAGGTGAGAACTTAGCGGCATTATGGAGCACATTCAACAAGATTTTGGTCATCAGTCGGCGATCGATCAACTGGCGATCGCAGGCAGGATCAATCTTCACTTGAAAGGTTGGGCATAACTCACTAGACGATTTAATGTGAGTCGATACGCTGTCAATGAGTTCTTGAAAACTCACGGTTTCTCGCTGGATCTCGAGCGTTTCGAATTCGAGTTGATTGAGAAAAATCACCTCATCAATTAAATCAGTCATCCGCTGCATGGCTTTTTGGACTCGACCAAAGTGCTTGTTTCGCAAGTGGTCGGTCAGCCGATCGCCGTAATCTTCTAACATCCCAATCGAACTGCTGATGATCGACATGGGTGTCCGATATTCGTGGGCGATTGTGGTGATGATTTGTGATTTTAGCTGACTCAGTTTTTGCTCTTGCGCTAGCGACTGCTGTAGCTGCTGCCCAAGCTGCTGCTGGTAATGGTTGGCTTGGGTCAGCTCTAGGGTGCGCTGGCTAACTCGCGCTTCTAAATCATCATTAGCCTGCTGAAGCGCTGCCTCAGCTTTGAGCCGCTCCGTGACTTCTGCCTGCAGCTGCTGATTTTGCGCTCGCAGCTGTCTCTTTAAACGCACCAGCTTGAGTTGGTGCCCAATGCGGGCCAAGACCTCGGTGATTTCAAACGGTTTGGAAATAAAGTCTTCGCCACCAACGCTAAAAGCCTTAACCTTGTCGAGGGGCTCGTCAGAAGCGCTGAGAAAAATAATTGGAATCGACTCAGTGCGGTGGTCGGCCTTGAGCTGTTGACACACCTCAAAACCATTAATCTTAGGCATCATGACATCCAGCAAAATCAAATCAGGCGGGTTGATTTGCGCCACTACAAGGGTCAGATCGCCTTTCAGAATTTTGCGGACTTTGTAGCATTGATCTGAGAGCATCGACGCCAGCAAGCGGAGATTATCGGCGCGATCGTCGACAACTAAAATGTCACCTTTATAAGAGTGGTCAATATTGCGAGTCATGGCCGAACAGAATAGAGGATAGGTAACAGGATGGAAGGCAACAAGGGGTTAAGGTCGCTAGCCTGAAATGCTGGGCTGTGGCCAGCCACTGTGTGAGTCAGTCTCGCTGCCGCCGAGCCCTGGCGACCGGGCCAGCCATTGTGCGAGCATCCTGATGGCTGGGAACTGCCAGGTATTGAGCCAGTTTGTGACGTCACTGAATGGCTGAAAACGGTTGGTCAATAAATCATCAAAAGTAGTTGGGTAAAACCGATCTTAATCCTGCTGAAGTCGGCTGGCAAACACTGTCATCATCATGGTCTTGTCACCATAGGGGGCTGAAGTTTGATAGGACGAGCTGTGACCATGATTGAGCCTGGGCATACGCCCATTCATCAATATTAATAGAGGAATAGACCTCAATGACTGGCTGACCACTCTTAGCTGCCAGATTGGCAAAGCCCAGTCAGCAAAGTTAGGGGCAGCGCGATGGGTGCTCATGAAGTTGACCTCTCATCATTAAGCGACCGTGTGGCGATCGCCCCCGATGATCGCCCGGCCCCTGATGGACTGCTGTCCATCGTCGACCCTGCTTGCGTCAGGTGAACAATCTGGTCGAGACGGAAATCATTGACCAGTTCGGTGAGAGCTTGCGCCAACGCGGATTGAGTGGGCGAGAGTTGGTCTATCAGTGGCCAAATCAAGTCGTCATCAGCCCCCCGAGCCGCCAACTGTAGCTGAGTGATCCACGCCTGCGGCTGGTCGGCTAACTGGTCGGCTAATTCGCTAGTTGTGAGGGGCGACTGGCACTGTTGAGGGTTAGCTGACAGGGGTTCGTCTTGATAACGGTAACGAACGCCTAAATGCTGCGCCAGTTTGTCGAACAGTTCTGTGGCGCTGATGGGCTTACGGACAAAATCATCACACCCCACCTGCAGGATGTGCGATCGCTCATTCTCAAAGACGCTCGCCGTCAGGGCGATGATCACGGGAGCCTGGCCCGCCGACTGTCGTTTGATTGCATGGGTCGCTTCCTAACCATTCATCACCGGCATGCGAATATCCATCCAAATGAGCTGAGGGTGATGCCGCTGCCATTGCTCGACTGCTTCGCGGCCATTTTCGGCAGCATAAACTTTGAAGCCCAGGGGCTGTAAAAAGCGACGTAGCAACTGACGATTTTCTAACTGATCGTCGACGACTAAGATGTGATATTCAGGTTGATCAGGGGCCAAGCCGATCACGCGGCGCGAGACCCGAGGGGGGGCGAGGGTTGGCGGGGCGGCAGCAGTGACCGGCAGCGAAAACCGAAAGCTCGTACCAATACCCAGAGTGCTCTGAACCTGTAGCTCTCCCCCCATCAGCTCCACAAACTGACGACTAATCGGTAGGCCAAGTCCAGTGCCCTCCTGCGATCGCTGACCCGCTTGAGTCTGCACAAAGGGATCAAACAAGTGTTCAATGTCTGCAGCGGCAATCCCAACGCCTGTATCTTTCACCTCAAACGTCACCGTGTGCGTCACAGCGGCCTGGGCCTTGTCGGCAGCAGGTGTGCCGGCGATCGCCCCAACCCGCAAAACCACCGCACCCTCTTTGGTGAATTTGATGGCATTGTTGATGAGGTTGATCAATACCTGCCGGAGTTTGCGTTCATCGCCACAGACCCAGGTCGGCACTTGGGGTGCACACTCGTACTGCAGCAAAATACCTTGCGTCGTCGCCCGCAGATGCAGCATCTCGATCAGGGCCGCTAACATGGTCTTGAGATCAAACGGGTTAAGTCGCAAGGTCGTATGACCCGCTTCAATCTTCGACATGTCAAGCACGTTGTTGATCAAAGACAACAAATGGTCACCACTTCGGTGAATGATGCTCAACGTCTCTTGCTGTGATTGACGAGGTTGATCTGGGCTATCGGCGCTCAGATTGAGGTCACGCAGCATCACTTCAGTGAACCCCAGAATGGCATTCAGGGGCGTGCGCAGCTCGTGGCTCATATTCGAGAGAAATTTACTTTTTGACCGATTTGCGGTTTCGGCTTTTTCTTTGGCCGCTCGGAGTTCTTGGGTACGGGCTTCCACGCGCTCCTCAAGCGTTGCATTCACTCGGCGCAGATTGTTTTCAATTTGTCGTCGATTTATCAGTTGCATGCCGACGTATCCCAATGCGGCAAATGCGGTCACGGTAAACGCCAGCCAATAACGGTACTGATAGAGCACTTGCGATAAAGAGACTTGGCCCCAATCCTCATAGGGACTGACCTGTAGCTCCTGCAGCGTCTCATGCACGGAAGAATAATTAGCGGGAATTGTCCAGCCGCCATATTGCCCGGCTTGAGCAGCGGGATGATCAGCTGAAATCGTTAGGAGCGCGGTCGCGACCTGCTCTGACAATGCTGTCGGGGTTTGAGCCAGGGCGGCCATGGGCCATTCGGGATACAGCTCAGACGACAGCATAAAAGGAAAGCTATCGCCAGGCTGAGTTTGGTGATTCAACACCACAATGTCTCGAAGATTAATTTTGCCTGCCTGCGTCAGGCGTTCTAGGGTGTCAGTGCGCACGGCGCCCGCGTCTACCTCGCCATCGAGCACTGCGTAGACGACATCATCGTGGGTTTTCTCAAACGCTAAGCTTTGAAACTGCTGGTACGGATCAATGCCAACTTTTTGCAGCGTCGCCCAAGCAATCTGCCAGCCGTCAAAAGCCTTTTCGCTCGCGGCCATAAACTGCTGGCCCTTGAGATCACTCAACGTTTGAATATCAGTACGGTCGGCCCGACGAAAAATAACGGCAACCAAGGCAGCGTAGGTACGACCCGCGCGGAAGTTTTCTAACGTGGCGATGCGGCGGGCACCATATCGCATCTCTGATTTGACATAAGTGCCTGGGTTAGCCAACAAAAAATCGATCTGCCGAGTCTGAACGATCGCCTCAACCTTCTCCAAATCAATCAAAATCAACTCAAAGTGAACGCTAGGGATTGCTTGGTTCAAATACTCGATGGTCGGTTGCCACTTCTTTGTGGTGTGCTCGATGCCGCGCGTCGCGATGACCCCAATGCGAACTCTTCTCTTGATGGGTGGCGTCTCTAACGTCATATGAATAGATGACATCGGATCCGGCGCTGCCATGACAGTTGTGGCACTGGGAAATAGCGTGGTTGCAACCACTAGCCCCATCGCGGACATGAATGAAGTAAGACGAGTCATCAACTTTCCAAGATGCAATAGAGGGGCATGGCTGAGACATTCTCAGCGATCGGAGCAGGCCGAGACTCAAAAGCCAGGTCGATATGCTGAGGGCATAGAGGAGCAACGGGTACATGACTTCAGAGAGCGGCGTAGCGCGTCTGCTGGACTCATCTGCTGGACTCACTTGCTGGACTCACTGGATAGGGCAATTCGCTGCTCAAAATGGGGGCATTACCAGCGATTACGGTTTTGTCGCCGACGCTGACATCCGCAGCTGAGTCTTAGTTGCCCCCCCCAATCGACCATGACAACGCGGTTGCGCTTAAGCTGCTGCTCGATGCCTATATTTGATGCCGTGATCACGGCATCAAATATAGGGGTTAACCCGATGGCAGCAACCTAGAGGGCATCAAGCCCCTAACTCCACCTTGACCTGAGTGAGGATTCCAGACATCCGCGACTTCATTGGATTTTCAGAAAGGCCGCGTACGAGAAAATACTGAGCCTAGCAGAAGGATTTCTCATCCAATGTCGAAGCCCTTACAAGATTCCCGGTGTCCTCAGAGTCAAGGATTACTATCCTTGCCCTCAACTTCAGCAGCCAATTAAATCCGCATGTCAAATGCGAGTAGCCGCTAAAATCCTAGGCTCAGCCATCAATCCTGAGTTCTGGTCGCCATTGGGCAAGCTTTTGCGCACAGCCACAAGTCGGCCGCCAGATTGGAAAGCTCATGGCGAGGGTGTCCATCGATGGCAAAAGCTGAGAAGTCATATCAGACTTGACTCACCCCTCAATCGTGCCTGAAGACTGCTGGAAAATCTCTGTAAATACACCGAAATCCGGAAAAGATGTCCCCGTGTACGCACGAACTTAGGCGATCTTCGAGAAGGATATAGATGAGCACCATCAGGACGGGTGTAGCGGGAAATCTTGATTCCATTATCCGCCCCTGAGGGTTTGTTGCTGCTGGAAGTCTCTTTAATCTGGCCAACCTGGCTAAGATGACGATGCTGGCTCGGTAAGCGGTATGTAAATGCAGGCTGTTGTGCCCCGACTCTTCCCCTGACTAATGCTCAGTTGCCACCCCATCATTTCAGCTAAACGCTGGCTATGGCTCAGATTCAAGCCAATCTCAACCCCAAATTCTTGCTCTTCCCCCTCCGGTCTCTCCAGCGGAAAAAGCGCTTGAATACCGCCAGAAGGTAAGCCGATACCTTGATCTTCAATGCGTAATAGAAGGGCACTATTCCCCACAATTAGGTCTAAATGAATGGAGCTATCTTGAGGCGAATGCTGCACCGCATTGACTAAAAGATTGGCAACGACGCTTTCGAATACGTGGGTATCGGTGGTTAACAGGACTGACTCGGCGGCGGGAGCGGTTAGGCAGACGACCTGGCGATCGTAGGAAGCCTCGATTTCTTGCGCCAGCAGATGACAAAGCTGTTGCACATCGACCTTTTCTAATACTGGCTCAAACGTTTCATTTTCCAGCTCATCTAAGGCGATCGCGCCATTCATCAAGCGCGTCAGGTAGGTCACTGAGGTACGAATTCGACGGTGATGCCGAGCTTGATTCGGCTTATCTAACCGCTGACTGTAGTCTTCTAAAATGCCGGCTGACGTCGCAATTACGCTCAAGGGGGCTCTAAATTCATGAGTCATGAGCGCAATCAGCCGGGTCTTAAATTGTCGTAGCTGATATTCGGCCCGCAAGGCCAGTCGTAGCTCCAGCAAATTAACGACTTGGGCGCCCAACTTGGCAAACGCTTTGAGTTGATCGGGCGTCAAGTGGCGAGGCTTATAGTCAACGGTGCACAACGTGCCTAAGGCCATGCCCCTTTGCGAAACTAATGAACAGCCGGCGTAAAAGCGCAGATGAGGCTCACCCACCACCCAAGGATGGTCGCAAAAGCGTTCGTCTTGAGTGGCATCAGGAACCACTAACATCTCTTCGGGCTTCAGAATTGTGTACGCACAAAAGGCGAGGTCACGGGACACTTCGCAGAGATCCATCCCGATCTTAGATTTAAACCACTGGCGATCGCGGTCGATTAAAGTCACCAACGCGACCGGCGTCTGGCAAATATAGGTCAACAGCTCTGTGATGTCGTCATACCCCTGCTCGGGGGGAGTATCCAAAATCTGATAGCGGCGCAAGTCTTGCAGTCGCCGATTTTCATCGATCGCAGAAAGAGCCATAACAGGTATTTAAATCGGCTCCCATAATAATGAGTGGAACATGATTGACTTCAAAGCTGAGAGTAGTGACTGCGAATAACGCTTGCGCTGGTAACCCGTGAGCAAAACATACGAGTTGCATCCAGAGCACCCCAGTGCCCAGGGGCGCACCAATTAACAGCTAAACCCCATGAGGCCAGCGCCCACCCATCAACCCAGTTCAAGGCTGACTTCAGTATTTTGCCAGCAATTGAGCCGGTAATTCGTAACAGCCCCCTAGTAAATATGCCCAACAGGCAAATTTGAGGCGACAAGACGCCACTACTCAGCCCCTCATAGCCTCATAGCAAGACTGAGGACCTAGCCTACTTCAATCACTTGGTATAACAGTTTGAACAGCTGACTCAAGCAGATTAATGATGCCTGCTGAATGCCCAAATCAAGACAACGTTCCCGAATCACCGGTATGGCCTCAAAATGACACACCAGTATGAGCTGCCTGGATGGCAATGTTACACGCTGGACATGACATGACGGCCGCGATTGCTGTTTGGCAGGCTGCTCAAGCAATAAAAGATACCGCCCTTAGCACTGCGGAGAAAGACGATCTTCACCGCCCCGCCACCAGCGCTGGCATTGTGGGTGACAGTACTCAAAAGAGAGTGGCCCTCAAGCGCTGGAGAAAGCACGAGCGGTGGTGATAAAACCGTAGCGTCAGATTCCCCCCCCTGTGGGATGCCCACAGGTTAGGAAGCCACGGTGGTGGAGATTGCTGCCGGCTTGCTATCAAGCGGTTCTGATGTAGCGCTTGGATGAACTTAGTCACATCGCTACTCGGCATCGGTCGGGAATGGACAAAGCCTTGAACAATGTCACATCCCTGCAGCTTGAGGTAGTCTAATTCGTCTTGAGTTTCTGCCCCTTCGGCAATTACTTTTAGCTCAAGCTCATGACTCATATTGATAATCGCTGAGACGATTCTCTGGTTAGAGTATCGCTGATGAATATCTTGAATAAACATGCGATCAAGCTTGATAGTGTTGCAGGGAAAAGAGCTGAGATATCCCAAGCCCGAGTAGCCAGTGCCGAAATCATCGATCGCGATGCGAATCCCCATCTTTTTGAGCTCTTGTAGGATATTGATGGCGTAGCCTTTGTTTTTGATCAATGCATTTTCCGTAATCTCTAGGCATAACAGATGAGGTGCGATTGCCGTTTTCTGCAAAATTTTGCTGACCGTTTCACAGAGCCCCGGTTGACTCAGCTGCACTGCCGATAGATTCACTGAAACACCAATGGGTTTAGCCATTATTTTTTGCCATTTTTTGGCCTGTTCACAGGCTTGCCACAAAACCCAGTTACTAATGTCATTGATCAGACCAATTTCTTCAGCGATCGGGATGAACTTAGTCGGTGAAACCCAGCCGAGTTGGGAGCTCTTCCAACGCAGCAGCGCCTCGACTCCCACGACGGCCCCTGCCGATATATCTACTTGGGGCTGATAGAAAACTTCCAATTCGTCCTGCTGAAGCGCATAGTACAAGGCATTTTCAACGTCTAGCCGCTCAAAGGCACTGAATATCATCTCAGGACGATAGAAACAGTAATCATTACCGCCCTTTTGCTGAACCTTATAAAGAGCAGTTTTTGCCCCTTGCAGTAGACTCTCAACTCGAGAAACCTGTCGCGAAGCATCAGTGATGTTGGTCGTCGAAGCGATACCAATACTGGTCGTCACGTTGACGGCTTTACCGTTGAGAATATAAGGCGCTCTCAAAAGATTGAGAAACCGATAGGCCGTACGAGGTAGCTGCCCGCCTTCTGGATCAACTTGATCAGTCAAGACCGAGAATTGATTTTGCCCCATGCGAAAAGTGTCTTTTAGGCTTTCTGATGCCATAGAGTGAGGAAACACTTTTTGAATTCTTTGAGCAATCAATTTAATCAGTTCTTCGGTATCGGCAGTACTCAAGGTGCTGCTCAAAAAGCTGAACTGATCGACCGAGATAATAAACAGAGAAAAGTCTTTGTCTTGAGTTAGATATTGCTCTAACGTTTGGCTGAGAGCAGCTTGGTTAGGCAGCTGGGTCAGCTCGTCTGTACACGAACTCTGATCAATGCTGCGCTGCAGATGGTTAATCTGTTGAGCATAGCTCTGCGTAATCGTTTCTTTACGCTTGAGCTGAGTTTTGATCGCCGCCACCAACTCAGAAGGCGAAAATGGCTTGGTGAGATAGTCGCTGGAGCCGAGGGTCATCCCTTGCCGCACATCATATCGGGCGGCTTTAGCCGTCAAAAAGATGAAGGGAATCGTGGAGAGTCGCTCGTCTTTACCGAGGGCTTCTAAAACTTCATAACCGTTGAGCTTGGGCATCATCACATCGCAAATGATCAAGTCCGGAGTGTGTTGAAAAGCGAGCTCCAATCCCTGCTGACCGTTGGTCGCCATGAGGGGTTCAAAGCCTTCTAGTCGGAGAATGTCACTGATGTTTTCTCTCGCAGCTTCGT
>CALCPB010000790.1 GCA_937897665.1 uncultured Halomicronema sp.
GGGGGCATCTGTGTCTATTTGCTGTTGGGGTATACGTGGTCTTTACTCTACGGCATCGTCTATACGCTCGACCCCAATGCCTTTTCCAGTGCTCTAGTGACAGAGGAAGGCTCTTATCTGAACATGCTGTACTTCAGCTTTATCACCCTGACGACCCTGGGCTTTGGCGATATCGTCCCCGTTAATGAAGTCGCATCCGTGCTCACCATTTTGGAGGCCTTAGTCGGACAGATTTATCCGGCGATCTTTATGGCCCTGCTGGTGAGTACTTATTTAGCCCATCGGCATTTACCAGAAGCGTAGGTTTGAGCCTGCCCCCCATTGAGCCATCCTCCCGTTCGTTACCCTGTCAACCTCATCCCCCTAATGCCCATGCGTTCCCCATCGATTTCCCGAAAATTCATCCAACGACTGCTACAAACCACCGCCATCAGCCTGTTATCCGGCATCGTCGCAACCTTACCGGCTCGCTCTGCCGACAAGATTTACTTTGACTACGGCCCCTTTGGGCGATCGCTGCCCGTCTCATCTCTAGAAGCCTTTGCTGAGGATGGCACCGTCGATGCGGACCTCGCCCCCTATATCAATCGGTTACCAGCCGACAGACAACAGGACTTTCAACGGTTTTTGAGTACCCCCTTACCCACCCTCAGTCCGAATATTCCGGAAGCCATGGGCGATCCCTTTGCCCTTTCTCAATGGCTGTATACGCCCATTGGCGAGACGGTCTTAACCGGATTCGGCCAGATGATCGAAACCGAGAGTGGTGAGAATGGTCAGCGGGCGATTCGAGCCGCCATTTTGTTAGCCGCTGCTGATCCCGATGGGCTTTCACTCCTTAACATCATCCGTCACTATCCCACCAGGGGGGTGCGGCTCAATCTGCAACAGATTCAGTTAGTGGCCCGAACGGTTACCGCCGGGATGGAGACGACTGACGAGTTGCTCAGTGCGGCTGCCCAAAGTGCCCAAGCGGCGGCCGTCGCTGAGCCCACTCTGGACTACAGCGCCTTACCATTGCTAGCCGACAATGGTCAATTTGAAGTGCAGCAGCGATCGCTACTGCTAGACGACCGCCAGCGCGATCGCACCTATCCTGTTGACCTTTATCTACCGGCCAATCTCAGTGCCGTCACCGGCCCCATTCCAGTCGTGGTCTTTTCCCATGGTTTTGGGGATACTCGCAGCAATCCACAGGCTGTCACTGCGGCTCAGGGGTTGGCATCGAATGGTTTTGTGGTGGCGGTGCCAGAACATATTGGCAGCAATAAGACCTATCAAGATGGCTTAACTCAGGGGCTGCACTCAGTCACTTTCGAGGCCACAGAGTTTGTCGATCGCCCGCTAGATATTCGTTTTTTGCTCGATACTCTGGAGCAAAAAAATAACCCAGAGTTTCAAGGGCGTCTGCAACTAGATAACGTGGGAATAGTGGTGTACTCGTTTGGGGTGTATACCGCGCTAGAAACAGCAGGAGGAATGGTTGTTATTAATCGACTACAGCAGCAGTGCGACTTAGAAGCGGAGCTGGGTTCAAATGATATCAATGTCGCGCTGTTACTCGCGTGTAGAGCCTTAGAGCTAGCCGAGGTGCCCGGGGCGATTCAACAATTAACCGACGGCAGTCTGGGCGATGACCGGATTG
>CALCPB010000791.1 GCA_937897665.1 uncultured Halomicronema sp.
CATTACAACCAGACTAGCCTCAGATATTAAAATCACCTTTTCAATTCGTGACAATGGCATTGGTATGTCCCCAGTCATACAAGCTAAAATCTTTATTCCCTTTTTCACCACCAAGCCAGTTGGGGTTGGCACAGGCATGGGATTATCGGTTAGCTATCAAATCGTGACGAGTAATCACCAGGGCCAACTATATTGCTATTCAGAAGTTGGGGCCGGAACTCAATTTGTTATTGAGCTATAGGCATCTATCCGTCGATCAGATTGGGGGCATCACGTGGGGCGATGACGTACATACGACTTTAAAGCGACCATTCCAGTCTTTGTGCTCCCTTTGCGCCCGGTTCCCGATTTGGCCACAATCAACCAGCGGCATTGACTGCAGCCCGGTAGATCATCACCTCGCCCCCCGGAAGCACCCATCGCCGCAGTTTGAATCTATGATATCCATACTTGGAGCAGGTCTTGAGTATGAACCGGAAGGCAAAAATACTGCGTCACATTGACCGTAGTGGACGTGGCATCGAAATTGGCCCTAGCCACAATCCGGTTGCTCCGAAAAAAGACGGCTATCAGGTGCATATTATCGATCATATGAGCCGTGAGCAGCTGATCGAAAAGTACCAGGCGCATGGCTTAGACCTGAGTCAAATTGAGGCGGTCGATTTTGTCTGGCAAGGTGAATCCTATGCGGAGCTGACAGGCAAAACTGATTACTACGACTGGATTATTGCCTCCCATGTGATTGAACATGCACCTGATTTGATCAGCTTTATCAACAGTTGTGATGAGGTGCTCAAAGCCGATGGCGTGCTGTCTCTCGTGATTCCTGATAAGCGCTACTGTTTTGACCATTACCGCCCCATCACGGGTTTGGCTAAAATCATTGACAACCATTTACAAAAGTCGATTAACCACACGCCAGGCACGATCGCAGAATACTTTTTGAATGTGGTGTCTCAGTCAGGCCAGATTGCCTGGAATGCAGAAACCAGCGGGGACTACCAGTTCGTTCATTCCATTGATAATGCGCTGGAAGGAATGGCCTCGGTGATGCAAGAAGACGCTTACATCGATGTTCATGCCTGGTGTTTTGTGCCGCATTCTTTTCGCCTGATGATGCACGATTTATTTGGTCTCGGCTTGATTGCTCTGAAGGAAATTGATTTTTATCAGACGGATGGCTTTGAGTTTTATATGACGCTAGGCCGACAAGGCGCGGGCATTCAACAGTCGAGGATGGATCTGTTGAAGCAGGTAGATGCCGAAATTGCGGTGGGCATGCAGACGCCCTCGCGGTGGCGTCAGCTGTCGGTGAAGAAATCAGTGAAGCGAGTGGCTAGGAGCTTGAAGGCGCGGTTGCGATCGCCCTGATGGGCATGGTGGAGAGAGAGGGAGACGGGAATCCCCCGCTCCTGTGGTGGGGTAAAGCGACAGGCGGTGTTTGCTGGTTGTCTGAGATCGCCGTAGAGCGCTTGAAAACAAGCACGGGTAACGAGAATTACGTGTTCATCCGTTCATAAATCGCAGAAGTCGACGGTGAGTAGCGGGTCAGATAGTTGAAGATCCAAAACTTGATGCAGGAATCAATGAAGACGGGCACGGTGGCAATAAACCCATTGATGAAAATTTTGCTTTCAGGAATGCCGAAATGTCCGAGGATGCTTTCTAAAACCACTTCCCAGCCTTCTGCTGAGTGGAAGCCGACGAAGATGTCAGTGATCAAAATAAAGAGAAACACCTTCATCGGATCCCGTAGATTAAGAAAGGTGCGATTAGAGACAGTTCTGATCAGATTGACCTGTCGTCTGCCGACTAGCACTAACCCCACAAAGACCACGAAGGCAATCAAATCGGCCAGCAAATTTTTTAAGCCGTTGAGTTCGCTTTCTCTCGCTTCGCGCCAGATATCAAAGGCTGATTCTTGCAAGTATTCCTGCCTGATTTCATCATTCATTTCGTCGTAGTAGCCTAGCAGCGTGGCGACTTCGAGCTTTTCTTTGGCAAAGAGATATTCGCGGGCAAACTCTTCTTGAATTTCCTCACTCAGATTGATTTCGGTGGGATTGACGTTACTATAGCTGCCCATCAGGGGCTCAAAGAGCAGGTTTCGGGTCAAAATTTGAATCGAGAGGGGAATGATCAACAGCACCGCCAGCCAGCGCAGAGCTACACGGTTTTGCTGGCGCTGTAGTCGCAGTTGACCAATGAGCTGCTGCTCGTAGTCACTCTCTGTTTCTTTGTTGGGCGATCGCAGGCGAGGCAAAAAAGACTCGCGCGGGCGATCGCGATCGGCGGCCAACATGGGCAGGTCGAGGGTAACATCTTTGGCCGGCATCGATTCGACAGCGGGCGGCGGGCTGTCTAAAGCAGCGTCACCGGTCAAAAAAGTGAGGGCGTTCCCGGCGGTGCGATATTTGGCCACCACCGATTCAATGAACTCTAGCTGGGCCAGCACCTGCTCGCGAGCGCGCTGCGCTTCATCCTCAGATGCATCCTGCTTGGCCTCAACGGGCGGCGCCGTGGCGGCGGTGTCGAATAAAAAGCTGTTGGCTTTGAACTGGGTCAGGTTGAAGCGAATTTTGAGGAGCTGGCGATCGCGCAAGCTAGCAGCATAGTCGGCGACGGTTTTGCTTTTATCGGGCGCGTCGGTAATTTTCTGACCGTCAAACAGTTCGACTTCTAACTTTTGAATCGTTAACGCCCCCTCGTAGGCTGCTTCTAAAGCTTTTCGACGTCTTTGGGTAAACCAAGCAAAAACTTGGTTAGAAGCATTACGAAATTCCATATCCTTCCTGCGAGAAAGTCGACCCAGGCAATTTCCCTCAAATATAAGGGCTCAGGCTCAGTTCTGAACGTTGGTCAACCCCGGTGACCGCCAGAAGGTGATTTTTTCTTGTCACGGCAATGCTTTCTCTCTAGTGGAGATGACTGAGACAGATTCAGAGATGACTTTAGCAAAGAGATTCGTGACCCAGTGAAGCAGGACTTCGACGTTGTTTTGATGACCGAAAACGTCACCCTCAATTAGGTCCAAAATGCTCTGCAAGGAGTTTAATCCAGATTTCCACTCAGCCTTAATCCTAGGCAATTCTGCCTTAGCGTAAAGCAGCCATCTCTAGATTATAGATGGCCGCTTTTCGTTGTGAAGCGCTGTTCAGTTGCTCGACGTTGTGAGTCGCCGTAGCCACGCAGCTTGCCTAGACAGTGGTGCTATCACTTTGACGTTTGCGGAGTCCGAGGCCACCGGCCACAACGAACGCGCCTAGCCCCATCATTAAGCCAGGTTCTGGAACCGCTGCGACACCATCAACTTGGAAGTTGCCCCCGTCGCCAGTGCGACC
>CALCPB010000792.1 GCA_937897665.1 uncultured Halomicronema sp.
GATGGTGTGATCTTTTGCTCCATTTCGGAAGCCTTGGAAGAGCATCCAGAGCTGATCGAAAAGTACTTGGGTACGGTGGTACCGGATGGCGATAATTACTTTGCGGCGCTGAACTCAGCAGTCTTTAGTGATGGCTCCTTTGTGTTCATTCCTAAGAACACGAAGTGTCCGATGGATTTGTCCACCTATTTCCGCATCAATAATGGCGACTCGGGTCAGTTTGAGCGGACGCTGATTATTGCCGAAGAGGGCAGCTCAGTCACCTATTTAGAAGGCTGCACCGCCCCGATGTATGACAGCAACCAGCTGCATGCCGCCGTAGTAGCGCTGGTGGCGCTCGACGATGCTGAAATCAAATATTCCACTGTGCAAAACTGGTTCGCCGGTGATAAAGACGGCAAAGGTGGCATTTACAACTTTGTGACCAAGCGCGGTACTTGCCATAAAAACGCCAAGATTTCTTGGACGCAGGTCGAGACCGGTTCCGCCATCACCTGGAAGTATCCCAGTTGTGTGCTGCTGGGGGACAACTCGGTTGGGGAGTTTTACTCTGTGGCGTTGACCAACAATATGCAGCAGGCTGACACCGGCACCAAAATGGTGCACATCGGCAAAAACACCCGCAGCACTATCGTGTCGAAAGGTATTTCGGCGGGCAAATCCAAAAACAGCTATCGCGGCTTGGTCAAAATTGGGCCTAAGGCGGCAGGTGCGCGGAATTATTCCCAGTGCGACTCCATGCTGATTGGCGATACCTCCAACGCCAATACCTATCCCTACATCCAAGTGCAAAACAGCACTGCTCAGGTGGAGCACGAAGCCTCAACTTCCAAAATTGGGGAAGACCAGCTGTTTTACTTTGCCCAGCGCGGCATTTCGCCTGAAGATGCCGTATCGATGATCATCAGCGGCTTCTGCCGTCAGGTCTTCAACGAACTGCCGATGGAATTCGCCGCCGAGGCGGATAAGCTGATGGCTTTAAAACTGGAAAACGCCGTGGGTTAGCGCCATGATGGGCATCACCTACGCCGACATTGAACTAATTCGGGCAGCGGATTTGATTCTGGTGCAGGAAGGTTATTTATCAGCAGATCAAATTCACCAGGTTCAGGTGAGTGCCCTTGTCGATAGTGGTGCTTCTATGCTGACGATTCCCCGTTCTCTAGCGCGTCTCTTAAATCTTCAGAAGATGGATGAGGTCCAAACAGAATTGGCCAATGGTGAGGTGATGCAGGCAGAGGTGGTCGGGCCGATTGAGGTACGGTTTGCTAACCGTCGGGCATCAGTAGATGCCGTTGTGATTGAGGCTGAGACAGAAGTTTTACTGGGCGCAATTCCCATGCAGGGCATGGACGTGATGATTGACCCTAAACGCGAGCGGTTGATTGTCAACCCAGACAGTCCGAATCAAGCCCGCATGTTACTGAAATAGATTTTTCTGAAATACCGTTGACCCTGTAGACCTGAAATTTGACGTAGTTAGGATTGTTAGCCCCGAAGACCATGATTAACGAGAACAGTAAAGTAATTTTGTCCGTGCGTGACCTGCAGGCCACCGTCGATGGCACGACGATCCTGAAGGGGGTCAATCTGGAAGTGAAGGCGGGGGAAGTTCACGCCATCATGGGCTTGAATGGCTCTGGCAAGAGTACCTTTTCCAAAGTGCTGGCAGGTCATCCCGATTATGACGTGACCGGGGGTGAGATTCAGTTTCAAGGCGCCGATATCTCGGAGCTAGAACCCCACGATCGCGCCACTGCCGGGATTTTTCTGGCTTTTCAATATCCGTTAGAAATTCCCGGCGTCAGCAATCGTGACTTTTTACGGGTGGCCTTCAACGCCCATCGCAAATCGCGCGGTGATGACGAGATGGATGTTTTTGACTTTGACGACCTAATCGAAGAAAAGCTATCAGTCGTCAAGATGGATGCCGCGTTTTTGGATCGCAGCGTCAACGAAGGCTTCTCGGGCGGCGAGAAAAAGCGCAACGAAATTCTACAGATGGCGCTGCTAGAGCCGTCTCTGGCGATTCTTGACGAGACGGATTCGGGGCTCGACATTGATGCGCTGAAAACAGTCGCCGGGGGCGTGAATCAGCTGGCTAATGCCGACAATGCGGTGGTGATGATTACTCACTACCAGCGCTTGCTCAATTACATCGTGCCGGATTACGTGCACGTCATGGCCGATGGGCGCATCATCACGACGGGCGGTAAAGAACTTGCCGAACGGTTAGAAGCCGAAGGCTACGAAGACATCATGGCGGAGTACACAGCAGGGGCGGCAGTGTAATGGCAATTCAGGTTTCTAGTATTGACCCACCCACGCAGCTCACCAAACGAGAGCAGCGAGCCGCGTATCTCAAAGCGCTGCTCGGCACCCTGCAATCCAACGTTCCCGAGGCTGTCGCCCTAACAGACCTGCGTGCTCAAGCAGCGGCGATCTCCAATGAGCACACCTTCCCCACCACACGGGATGAAGACTGGCGCTTTACCGATCTGAGCGCCATGCTATCGGTGCCCTTTCAGGCCACGCCAGCTGCCCCTGACGTGGATGCGACAGCCTTAGCGCCCAATGAGATGCACGAGGCGATCGCCCGCATCGTGCTGGTCAATGGTCAGTTCAGCGCCGAGCTCTCCGATCTGGCTCAACTGCCGGCGGGTGTTGTCGGCGGCAACCTGGCGGCGCTGCAAACCGGGGCCATGGCTGACCAACTAACGGCTCGGCTAGCACAATCGAGCGGCGGGCATGACCTGTTCACCGCGCTAAATACCGTGGGTTTTCCAGCGGCGGCGGTCGTTTGGGTGCCGCGTCATCAGGTGATTGAGCAACCGATTCACGTGGTTTACCTGTCGGTAGATGGCGGCAATCCCACTGTCACCAGTCCTCGGTGTTTGGTCGTTGCGGAAACGGGCAGTGCCCTTACCTTGGTGGAAGACTTTTACGGGACTCACAACCAGGCTCAGTTCAACAACAGTGTGACGGAAGTTTGGGCTGATGAGAATGCTCAAGTGACCCATGTAAGACTGCAGCGCGAAGGGCTCGGCACCTTTCACATCGGCAAGACGGCCATCACCCAGGGGCGCGATAGTCGCTACACCATCATTCCGGTGAGCTTAGGGGCACAGGTCTCTCGCCACAACTTAGAGATGCATCAAACGGGGCCACAAACCGATACCAATCTGTACGGGTTGGCGGCGATCGCCCAGTCGCAACTGGCCGACACCCACAGTCTGATCGCCATGAATCATCCCCACGGTACGGCAGAACAGCTGCACAAGTGCATCGTGGACGATGCTGCCCATACGGTGTTTAACGGCAAGGTCTGGGTGCCTCATAATGCGCAGTTGACCAACACGAGCCAGCTCAACCGCAACCTGCTGCTCTCGAACAAGGCGCGGGTCGATACCAAGCCAGAATTGGACATTGTGGCCGACAATGTAAAGTGTGCCCACGGGGCGACGGTCAGTCAACTCGATGCCAATGAGGTGTTTTATCTGCAAAGTCGGGGCATTAGTGCTGAGGCGGCGCAGCGACTGTTGATTTATGGCTTTGCGATGGACATTATCGATCGCATTCCGGTTTCCTCCTTACAAGAGACGCTGATGGCAACGGTGACCCAGCGAACGCAGTAGAGAGGTTGGCTGTTAGTGTGTTTACTTACCCCTCCGTTTGAATGCTTCCTATGACTCTGGCTCAAGAACTCACCCTCGCAACTAAGGTTCGTGACGACTTTCCGATTCTTCATCAGGAAGTCAACGGCCATCCGCTGGTGTACTTTGACAACGCCGCCACGTCACAAAAGCCAAAGG
>CALCPB010000793.1 GCA_937897665.1 uncultured Halomicronema sp.
AAAAGGATTACTCTTAGTGACGCTACCCACGGCACAATACCCGCAGACTGATGCTCCTTTGAGCTATTAGCCTGCTACCAAATCACAAAATCCTAAAAACAATTCAGCCCCTACGGGTGTTGAATATTTAGGAAAGCGCTTCGACCCCTATCAAGATAGTCAATACAAGGAATAGTTTGAAGCTCGATGCAGTTTACCGCCCCAGTCCAACGTCCTGCTGACAGACTCTAGCCGTTGAACGTCAAGGTTTTTAGATGGCTGCGATCGGGCTTAAGGGAATGTCGTCGACAGGTGGGTCAGCGATCTCAGGAATATTTTCCTCTAGCGGATATTCATCCTTTAGCCTCATCATCCTCAGTGATTACTGATCGATATCGGGTGATCTAAATCACAAACAGGGGAGTAGAACTCAATGATTAATGCCTCCCCAAAATTAGGCCCAAAATCAATGCCCGGCGCTTGCTCAAAGTCGAATCAATTTGTGTAGATGCGGGATGACAGTCAAGTTTATGGGTCAAATGTTAATTCTGGCCGCTGTTCTAGAATAGCCTGCACTTTTGACCACAGAAAATTCTCTTGCTGATAAAGCCTGAGCGCTTCTAAAGCCGCTTTCGCATCTCTCAATGAGCCCTCAGCCAGCAGCTGCAGCAGCCACTGCAGGGCGTCATCTTGGCGCAGCGTCGCGATCGCCAGCAGGCCCGTTTCCCGCAGGTCGCGATGGGTGATTGTTTGCCACCAGGTTTGCAGCACCGGCAGCGCGGCGGGCAGGCGCGACTCACCAAGCACGAGGGCAATCACCTCGGCTCGTTCGATCGCCTCGCGCGGATCAGACTCTTTTGTGCCTGCATGGAGCAATGTCGCCGCCAGGGGCAGGGTATCGGGCACTGATAGCTGCAGTAACGCCGCCATGCACTCACCTAGAACCGTAGGCGTGTCGCCCACCTTGATGCGCAACCGCAGCAAAGCCACCCCGAACGGATTTTCGCTGTAGGCGATCGCGCGGGCAGCCCCGATGCGGGCTTCGATTTCGGGATCGGCGAGCAAGTCGGCCAGTTCGATCAGAGCGTTGCCGTAATTCATCCGCACCAGACCCAGGGCACAGAGGCCGCGCAGCTGCGGGGCCGTATCCACCTGCGCGCCCCAGGTGGGCTCCCACTGCACATGGCGAATCCCCTGCAGAAAAAGCGTCTCGTCGGCGTATTCCAGACGATATAGGCTATCGGCGATCGCCGCTTTGCCCCGACAGCCCGGATCGCGATCTTTGCCCTTCACCATGAGTCGGTCAAAGGCGCTCACCAGGTCAGGCATCAGGGCGCGAATCTCAAACTCTCCCACCAAGCGAGCCGCTTGGGCGATCGCGATGCTGTGGCGACTGGCCATAATTTGACTCAAGGTAGCCAGCCCCAGCTCAGAGATGGGGTCAGAGCGAATTTGGTTGAGTTGGGCAATCAGCGCTTCGAGCTGGCGTGACTTGGGCATGGTTCACAGGGGGCAATTGTGAAAACAGGGCTCCTGGCCTTTTCCCAAAATAGATCGGGTGGAAAATGCATTTTTCAGACAGCTCTAGCATAGTTCATAAGTACTCAGATCGAGATTCCAGCAAATGTGATGGGGACTCTCTAGCATCAGCCATCGTCGTGACTGCCAGGCCACAGAGGAGACGCTGTAAGTCAAACTAAATCGGGTATGATGGCCGCGATCGCGGCGAATAGTAGAGGGTCGAAGTCGATGCTGCAGTTTGGCCGAGAGATTTGTGGTGACTTAGCGACGGCGACAACGCGCGAATGGCTGGTGACCAATGGCATCGGCGGCTATGGCTGCGGCACGATCGCGGGCGTGCTCACCCGCCATTACCATGGACTGTTAATTGCCGCGCTGAAGCCGCCCGTGGGCCGCACGCTGCTGGTGACCAAGCTAGATGAAACAGCGACTTATCAAGGCCAAGCCTATGCGCTGCACTGCGATCGCTGGGCTAGCGGCGAGATCGTCCCCCAGGGCTATCGTCACCTAGAGCGGTTCGAACTGCAGGGCACAATCCCCACCTGGGTTTATGGGCTAGCCGATGCGCAGCTCGTCAAACAGGTGTGGATGGAGCAGGGCGCAAACACCACCTATGTGCGTTACTACCTGCAGCGGGGCAGCGGGCCAGTGCAGCTAACGCTCAAGGCCCTGGTGAATTGTCGCGATCATCACCACAGCACGCGGGGCGCAAACTGGCACATGCCAATTACGGCATTGCCGCACGGCGTGAAGGTGCTGCCGACCAAGGACGCGACGGCCTTTTATCTGGTCAGCGATCGTGGTGACTGCACGCCTCAGCACGAGTGGTACACGGGTTATGACCTGGCAATTGAACGCGATCGCGGCATTGATCCTCACGATGACCACCTGCACGGGGCGACTTTTCAAGTGACGTTGGCGGTCGGTGAGACGATTACCCTCGCCGCCACAACAGCACCGCCAGCAACGATCGCGTTTCAAGACGCCCTAACCCGACAGCACCAGCACGAACGGCAGCTCTTAGCAGCATGGCAAACTGATTTGCCATCGCCAGCACCAGCCCCGACTTGGGTGTCGCAACTGGTGCTGGCAGCCGATCAGTTTGTGGTGTCGCGATCGGTGGCCGGGCACGCGGGGAAAACGGTGATCGCGGGCTATCCCTGGTTTGGGGATTGGGGACGCGACACGATGATAGCGCTGCCGGGGTTGGCGATCGCCACCGGACGACCTGATATCGCCCGACCGATTTTGCACACCTTTGCTCAATATATTGATCGGGGCATGTTGCCCAACACGTTTCCCGAAGCGGGAGAGGCTCCGGCCTACAACACGGTTGACGCGGTGCTCTGGTATTTCGAAGCGCTGCGCGCCTATGTCGCCGCCACCGCTGACAATGCGCTCGTCGAGGAACTGTTTCCCGCTCTGGCCGACATCATTCGCTGGCATCAGCAAGGCACTCGCTACAACATTCACCTCGCTGCCGATGGGTTGATTCAGGCAGGGGAAACCGGTTCACAGCTTACCTGGATGGATGCCAAGGTGGGCGATTGGGTCGTTACTCCGCGCGTGGGCAAGCCCATTGAAATCAATGCCCTGTGGTACAACGCGCTGCTGATTATGGCTCAGTTTGCCGCGCAGGGGGGCCGCGATGGAGATCATTACCGTCAGCTGGCTGCCCACACCCGCCAGGGCTTTCAGCGATTTTGGTCAAACGAGTTGGGCCATTGCTACGACGTGCTTGATGGCCCGCAGGGCAACGATGGCAGTCTGCGCCCCAACCAGATTTTGGCAATCGCCCTGCCCACGCCCCTCAGTTCACCCGAGACAGGCATCGCCGCTGCCCCGCTGCTCTCACCAGCCCAGCAAAAAGCCGTCGTCGATGTCGTCGCGCGTCAGTTGTTGACCTCCTATGGGGTGCGATCGCTCGCGCCCCACCATGCCGATTATCAAGGCCATTATGGCGGCGACCCACGCACCCGTGACGGCGCTTACCATCAGGGCACCGTCTGGGGCTGGCTGATCGGCCCGTTTGTGCAGGCGCACTGGCAGGTTTACCGCGATGCAGCCTTGGCGAGCAGTTTTTTAGCGCCGTTTGCCGCTCATCTCCACGGTGGCTGCATAGGCGCCGAGAGCGAGATTTTTGACGGCGGCGCACCCTTTGCCCCCCGAGGTGCCTATGCCCAGGCCTGGTCAGTGGCTGAGGTGCTGCGAGCCTGGCGGTTTTGTACCGCAATGGGGCGATCGTCCGACAGCAGCATTAACGTCAGTTCGGGTTAAGGCAAAACCTGTTACTTTCCCCGCCTGGGAGGGG
>CALCPB010000794.1 GCA_937897665.1 uncultured Halomicronema sp.
CGCGTTAGAGCATTTTTTCCCTCCTCAGGTGCGCTACTGCTTGCCCGATCAATATGTCAAAAGTCATGACGTGATTGAGAAGACGCGGCTGGTGGGCGAAGCCCTGGCCGAACTTTCACCCGTTTCAGAAACCTGGATGGTTGGCGATACGGAAGCGGATATTGAAGCCGCCAAGGCCCACAACTTGCCGATGATTGCGGTGCTGAGTGGCATTCGCGATCGCGATCGGCTAGCGGCTTACCATCCTGACTTTATTGTGGATAATCTGCAGGCAGCAGTCACCATCATTGCTGAACAAACGTCATCCGCGTCGAAGTCGTGATGCGATTGTGGAAGACAGTATCCAGAAGGTGCTGGTCTCGCTGACAACCAGCCAACAGTCCCCGAGCGACCGGTTGAGCGTTTGGGTAGCCCTAAAACTGCTGCAAAAACCGCAAATCGCTGCTGTAAAGGCGGCGAATATCGTCGATTTCATGCTGCACCATCGCTAGGCGCTCGACGCCCAGGCCAGCAGCAAAGCCGGTGTATACCTCTGGGTCATAGCCAACCGCTTGCATGACATTGGGGTCAATCATGCCGCAGCCCATCACTTCAAGCCATTGCCCCTGCCAACGCACATCAACTTCCGCAGAAGGCTCGGTGAAAGGAAAGTAGCTGGGACGAAAACGCACTTCAATATCGCCAAACAGCGCTTCTAAGAACAGCTGCACCGTACCGCGCAAGTCGGTATTGGTAATGCCTTTATCATTCTCGAAAAATTCAATGTGGAGAAACACTGCAGCGTTAGCTGCTGCGACCGTTTCGCGACGGTAGCAGCGCCCCGCTGCCAACACCCGACAGGGCGGCTCGTGCTCTTTCATATAGCGAATTTGCACATTAGAGGTGTGGGTGCGCAGCAGGTCACCATTGGGCAGATAAAGCGTATCCTGCATGTCTCGAGCAGGGTGATCGGGCAAAAAGTTAAGCGCCTCAAAGTTGTAATAGTCGGACTCAATTTCTGGCCCGCCCGCAACGGTGTAACCGAGGCCGACAAAGATTTCGGTGATTTGGTCAATGATGCTATTGATCGGGTGCACCCGGCCCTGAGCAGCGAAAACGCCCGGCATTGTCACATCCAGCGTTTCTGCCGCCAGCTGAGCGTTAATGGCGGCCTGCTGAAAGTCGGCCTTGCCCGCTTCTAACCGGCCTTGAATCGCCTCTTTAACCTGATTAGCTAACGCGCCAATGCGGGGGCGATCAGCGGCGGGCAATTTGCCCATGCCACCCAAAACCTTAGAAACTTTGCCCTTTTTACCGAGATAATCCAGACGAATTTTCTCTAAAGATTCCAGGTCTGTCGCCTGGGCGATCGCCTCTGCGCCAGCAGCTTGTAGAGATTGCAGCTCAGATTCTAAATCAATCGAGGGTTCAGACATACCAAAAGACTTAAAGAATGGCGATAGGAAGCGGCGGGAAGCCGAGAACGAACACAGTGGGCTCTCTTCAAGCCAGACCGCACAGCGCAGCCTTTGCTAAAACCTGAATGGCAACCGGTGTTAGACGTTCTCCCACAACGGAAAATCAAAGTGAGAATATCTTTACTTTAATCTATGGGAGCCGCGATCGCGAAGCGCGCAGGTCACAAATGGGAACCCTCAGACCAGCGCTAGAGTCGGCAATATTAGCCAAAATTTAAGATGATCACTCTTAAACTGCGCTGCTTTACAGTGGCCTAACCGGAATCTTATGAAACTGCTCATTAGCAACGACGACGGTGTCTTCGCCACGGGCATTCACACCCTGGCCGATACCCTGGCAACCGCTGGCCATCAGGTGGCAGTTGTCTGTCCTGATCGCGAACGGTCAGCCACGGGGCATGGCTTGACTCTACATAAGCCCATTCGCGCCGAGGCGGTCGAAGGGGTTTTTCATCCGGCGGTAGCCGCCTGGGCCTGTTCTGGCACCCCGGCGGATTGCGTCAAGCTGGCACTCGGGGCCATTTTGCCAGAGCCGCCCGACTGGGTCCTGTCAGGGATCAATCACGGCGCCAATCTGGGCACCGACGTGTTATATTCCGGCACCGTTTCGGCGGCGATGGAAGGGCTGATTGAGGGCATTCCGGCGATCGCATTGAGTCTCAACAGCTTTACCTCAGAGCATTTCCAACCCGCTGCCCAATTTGCTCAGACGCTACTTGACACTCTGATGCACCAGCCATTGCCCCAACCGCTATTGCTGAACGTCAATATTCCGGCGGTGGCAGCTACCGACATTCAGGGCAGCGTGATTGCTCGTCAAGGTGTGCGCCGCTACGTCGATCTGTTTGAAAAGCGCATTGACCCGCGCGGCAAAACTTACTACTGGCTCGCCGGAGAAGTCTTAGAAGCGGTGGCTCACCAGGAAGACAGCTATCAATTGCTGTCAGAGCAACTGCAGCGATTATCGGAGTTTGGTACCTTAAAGAACGTCCCCATTGATGTGGTCGCCATTCGCCAAAATCTCATCACCCTGACCCCACTGCATTACAATCTGACCTCCCCTCTGGGCATTGGGCAATTGCAATCATGGCAATCGCAGCGCGGTCGCCCCTTGCATCATCCTGATCAGCTGGGCTCTGAGATGAAATCATAAGAGTCAGAAGAATCCCGACTGCTGGTTTTTGAGACTTTGTAAAGATTCACCACAAACAGAGTAGATAGAATTATGTTGGGGCAACACTTTGAAGAAGCTAGTTTTAAATATTTTCCATACTATTAGGGATATTAATCGTCAGCGTCGGGGCATATTCCGTAGCGACTCGCCAATTTTGCAGCAGCACACTCATGTCTGATACAGAGAACCAGTTTTTGATCCGCTTCTGGGGGGTTAGAGGCAGCATTGCCTGTCCGGGCTCCCATACTGTTCGCTACGGCGGCAACACGTCTTGTATTGAGATGCGCGTTGGCGGCAACTTATTGGTCTTTGACGGCGGCACGGGCCTGCGCGAGCTGGGCTTGAAATTGCTGTCTGAGATGCCGATGGATGCAACGATGTTCTTTACGCATTCCCATTGGGATCATATTCAAGGGTTTCCGTTCTTTGTGCCGGCCTTTGTGCCCGGCAACAAGATCAATATCTATGGGGCGATCGCTCCCAACGGCTCCACCATTGAGCAGCGCCTCAATGATCAGATGCTGCACCCCAACTTCCCTGTACCGCTGCAGATCATGGGAGCCGACATGAAATTCTGCGACATTGATGTCGGTGAAACCGTCAAGGTTGGCGAGGTCAAAGTCGAAAATACCTTGCTCAATCACCCTGGCGAAGCCGTCGGCTATCGGGTCAGCTGGA
>CALCPB010000795.1 GCA_937897665.1 uncultured Halomicronema sp.
GGTGAGATCCCAAATTACCAACTGCCCTTCGTCACGGCCAATGACGACGGCCCGTAGGCTGTTGGGGGGCACGCCAGGAAGATACGCGACGGTGCCCAATCGGCTGGTGCGCCGCCCTTGAAATCGCTGCGTGGCCTCGCCACTGGCAAGCTGCCACTCGACGGCGGCGCAGTCTTCTCCACAGGTCAAGAGAAATTGACTGCAGGGGCTGATCGCGATGGCGGTCACCGCTGCACTGTGGGCGGCAATGCAGTGCAGTTGCTCCCCCGAAGCGAGTCGCCAAACATAAAGGTTGCCCGCCTCATCACTGCCTACTAAAAGCTGCTTGTCGGGGCTAAAGGCGAGGGTAGTGAGCGCCTCATCAGCGGTGTTAGCAAATAGCTCCGGGCCATATTCAGACTGCAGATCCCAAAGGCGAATAGTGCCATCCTGACGACCTTCGGCCAGGGTATAGCCGTCAATACTAAACGCGATCGCTCGAATGGCCGCTGTCACGGTCAACATGGCCCGCTGCAGGCGACCGTTCTGGCGGTTCCACAACAGCAGCCGACCATCCTGATCACCGACCGCGATTTCATTCTGGTGAGCGTTGATCGCAATGACTGGGCACTGCCCCATCGGTTTGGCTAATAATGTTTGCTGCAGGTCAGCCCCAGCAAACGAGACGCCTTGAAAGAGGTCAGACTGCAAATCAGCGTCGCGCAGCTGCAGCGAGTGGAAATCGATATCCACTAAAGAGCGTTGCCAGTGCTGCGCTAAGTTCACCAGGTTGCCTGCCCGATAGCCCTCGGCTGCGGCCTGCTGCGCGGGCGCTTGACTCGCTTGCAAAGCCCGACGCAAGAAGCGTTCCTGTTCTGCTGGTTGACGATAGGTCGCTTCTAGCAACGAGGACACGGCCCCTAAGAGAGCTTGCCGCTGCCATTGGCGAATCATCTCTGGGGCATTCGCCTGCAGCAACGGATAGTGATCGAGCAGCTCCCACTGCTGAGCTTCATCAGCGGTGGCAAAGGCTTGCAAAAAGCGATCGCGGAGATAGGGCGACAGCAGCTCCGGTAGCGCCAGTTCCCAGACGGCGTCTGCCCCCGCTTCGACTCGCGAGTGGCAGATGCCCCGGTCGCCCAGCGACTCAACGGCCCCCAACGCCATCGACGTATTCAGATATTGACTGACTTGCTGCAGCGATAGCGGCTGCTGGCCCAACATCATCCAGGTCAGAACCTGCCATTCAATGTCTGACAAGGGCGCTAACCAGGTCTCAATATAGGTCTGAAGCAGTTGAGTTTCTAGCTGCAAAGCGTCTAAACAAGCCGTCAACCGATGGCCGAAAGAGGCGATGCGCGGGGCGACTTCCGCCAGAATCAGGGCAGGTATGCCGCCATAATGATGACTCTGCAATTGCCAATCTGGCTCGGTCGCGATCAACTCGGGGGGCCAAAACGCCAGGGTCGAGAGTTCAGTCTGATCTAAGCCCTCTATACAAAACAGCCGACAGCCTGAGCCGGTGATCGGCAGGGCTGCACGGGGCAGGTCGCGCCCCACCCAGACGATGCAGCTGGGGTGTTCACGACTCGCTAGGGTATCTAAGACCTCGCGATAGTCGGTAAAGCGAGCATCGTAGGTACCTGCCAGCATGTGGGGGCGATAGACCGCCTCAATGCCGTCTAAGACAATCAAGCACTTACGCTGAGTCAGTGTTTGCGTCAGCAAATCTAGCCGCTCTGTTAGGGCATCAGGCAGGTTGGGGGCGGTGCCGAGCTCTCGCAACAAGTCTCCCAGCAGCTCTGAGGGCGTGGCGCGATCGCTTAAATCACGGTAAACAAACTGCTGAAAATGGGGTCGCACTTGCTCAGCTAGCTTGACTGCCAACCAAGTTTTGCCCACCCCCGGGATGCCCGAGAGGCACAACAGCCGCCCATGATGATTGATGACCCAGTCAGCTAAATCGGCTAACGACTTTTGCCGACCGCGAAAATCTGAGATATCGAAGGGTAAAAAGTTGGCAACGTCAGGAATGGGCGCAGCGGCAAGGGTCGCCTCCGTCGTGCGGCCATTGCCATTGGCTGCTAAATCTAGAGCAGATGCGGCCGGGAGTTCTGCCAACATCTGCTCCGACCACCGCTCAATCGCTGTCCGGAAATTTGTTTTTTTGACCTGCATGCCTAAGGCATCAGACAGTAGGGTCCATAGCGCTGGCCCCACGTCTCGACTCAGATACCCCTCGGTATAGCCTGCCTCTGCCGCAATTTTTTGATAGGTATGACGATGCCAAGAGCCTTCTAAAACAACGCGATCGATATCTCGCAGCCCGTCAACGCGAACTGCGCGAACGGCCAAATCAGCTGTTCGAAACGCCTCATCAAAACCCATTAACCCAGACATTGGTTGCGTGCACCCTGATGATAGTCAGAGTTTACCGCGCCTTTCCTGAATTTTCCTGAGTTTTCCTGAGTTTTTAAAATTTCCACAAACCTCGACTGCCCATGCCGTGAGTTGGCGGAATAAGAGGAGGGGTGGCTGCGAGCGCGATGGCTAAGGTTGCGGCTCGGGGGGATAGGTTTCGTGCTCTCAGACGACTTCTCGTCTAGCGATGTTCCCGTACCAGCATCGGATGGCTGATTTCAGTCTGTTGAGCCGCAATGAACCGAGCCTCAAGCGGCGGGCAGGTAATGCCATGAGCTGATGAAGATCCTGACGCTGATGGCTTTGATCCGGTTCGGCCCAGGTTAAGGTCATTGCAGATCAGCTTGCTGGGGCAATTGCCTCAGAGCTGATAAAGCACGTTATCCCAACCGTTGTCCGACTCACTGGATTTTTGCGCTTGAGCTTCCTGCAGGGGCTCATCTTTGAGATGTTGAGGGCGGCGACGGCGGTGAGTCCAAGCGACATCAGGTGTATGTTGGCCGGGCTGCCAGGGCTGGTTAGCGGCTTGAGGCTGAACTAAGTCAGCAAACAGGGCTTGGGTTTCTACCGCTTTCAACTGACTGAGAGCCGCCTCCCAGCTCAAATCAGGCAGCTGAAACAAAGCCCGTAGAGTGGTGAGCACTGCTTCGGCTTCTTGGTCTCGACTGACTTGCAAGGGTTGCGCCAGGCGTAGCGGATCAACTTGGACAGCCATGATGGCCTGTCGCACTGCATCGCTGATCTGTTGATGCAGGTCACGTTTAGCGATCTGCCGTTGATATTGCCACCCCCTTGCACTGGAGGCATATAGCGTTGGCAGACGGTTGAGGGCTTAGGTGACGACCTCTTCCATCCGCAAGTATCGGCGGATTCTAGGTGGGGTCTCTTTGATCTGCTTGCCCACTTCCTGGGTTACCAAACTCTCCATGACATTCACATAGACCCTTTGGTCATGGGGCAACTTCACTGCTTTCATAAGATTTGCTCACAACGATTCAGGACAGGGGTAAGGGATTCTGTGAGCCGACTCTGATGACAATCTAAACCGGCACCCAGAGGTTTAAAGCTCTCTCACGATAAGTGAATATCACTAAACTAGCTTTGATAGCTGACAAAGGCTAGATGCAGTGCTGATGAATTTACTTAGCCTTAATCATAAGCAGTTAATTAGATCAGTCATCTGCGCTGAGATCACGTCCCTGGGGCAAACAGTTCTCTGTCAGGGTGGAAAAGAGGCAAACCCTGGCGATCGCGGAGGCTATTTCTCAGTAACTCCCCCAGTAGAAAACCATTTTTCCTCTGGAAAAATCAAAAAAGCGGTTATGACGGCATCAGTAAAACTACTCACGATTCAAGGACTGACCGATCGCCCGTCGGCTCAAACTACTCTGCTGCTGGGAACCTCACCGGTATTGGGGACCTTGTGGTGCCATGACATCCGACGACTTTTCCTGCTTGGCAGTCGTGTCCGAGCGACAGGGGCCTTGCCCTCAAAATTACACTTTGCTTCGAGTGAATCGCTTCCTAACAGTTGCTCCAAACTCCTGTCCCAAGTGCCGTTCGCCCCACCTTCCCCTATCTGATTTTTTTCTGGTTGGGAGCGGCTTGCCAGCGGTATCGGCCATTGCGCTCAGACGTTGGGGCACTGCGGCGGCGAGGTCTGATTCGCTGGATTTAGGCAAAATCACTGTCCGGAAGTCTTCCATAATTAGGGTATGTAGGGGGTAAGGCAATGGGGCCGCCTCACTCAAAACAGGCTCAAAATTAGCAATGTCAGCTGGTGTCCATTAGATTTAGAGCTAAATTAGTGAAAACCTTGATTGCCTTACTTGACTCATCGCTAACTTCACCCGAAGTTTTTTAAGCGCCATGGACCATATTCCACAAGACAAACGCCATCAGGCTACGCGCAAATTTGTCAAGGCTCTTGATGAGTTGGAAACAGTTTTGCAGATAACGCCGGCTGATCCCCCCGAGTCACCGTCTCAGCCGGCGCTGTCTGCTTCTGCCGAGCGGCCTGCTGTTGAAGAGGACGCGGTTGACCTGGGCCAGCTGCTCG
>CALCPB010000796.1 GCA_937897665.1 uncultured Halomicronema sp.
GGGGCCGGGGCCGGGGCGGCCGACTCATCCTCTACAACCGGCTCAGCGATCGTTTTTGGCTCAGCCGCTGGGCTGTCCTTTGGCGCAACGCGCAGACTCTCAGGCAGCGCTGATTCTGGCTCATAAATGGTATTCGGGCTATCCTTCGGCCCCCATTCTTTAAGCAAGTCTTCGGGAATGGCCTCAATCTCAATATCTAACCGCTCGTCTTCAGCAACGGACTCCGGGGAGGGCGACGGGGCCGGGGCACTTTCTGATGGCGATGGTGCGGCCTCAGATGGCGTGGGAGCCGCCTCGGGGGCAGTTTTCGTCTCTGGACTCAATTCTTTGGCGTCGAAGGGGGAGGCGTCCTCCTCATTGGCACCCGTGAACGAATCGGCCCCTGCCGGTGCGGTCTCTTCAGTGGGAACGCCGGTGCCCGCGTTGAGCACTACGGAGGTGGGCATCGGGGTTTGAAACTCACTCGACGCGGCACGGATTTTGGTCAACACCTGCTCCGCTTCAGCCGCGTTCGCAGGCTGGGGCTGGCCGTCTTGGACCTTGACCGGAATTAGCTCTACCTTCATTTGCCCATCACGCAATGAGACCTGCAATACCGCTGTTTCGGCTGTCGGGGTCTCAGCGCTGGTGCCAAAGACGAAATCGCCTAAAGAGTAGGCAATGGGGCGCCCCCGATAGATTTCTGCCCCCTGCAGCTGATGCGGATGATGACCCACGACCAGATCAGCGCCTTGGTCAATTGCCAGGCGCGCCAGATTGGTCTGTGATTCGGCCGGCGTGAGGGGCGGCTCCGTTGACCAGCGATAGTTGACGACGAGCCAATCAACTTCATCGCGAATCGCCTGAATGTCTCTCACAATGTCCTGCATGTTGACGGCATTGACGCCGCTCACCGAGTCATAGGCCGCCAGGGTAAAGTCCCGGTCATAGCTGAGGTAGGCAATCCGCTGCCCCTTAACATCCATAATCTCGGGACGCCGCGCTTCGCGCTCGCTGCGGCCTGCCCCCACGCGAAAGATGCCGTTGCGATCAAGCGTATCCAAGGTTTCAGCGAGACCCTGCTCCCCAAAGGACAGCGATTTGTCGCCGGTCAGATTCACCACATCGACGCCACCCGCTTTGAGCAATTCGATCGCTTCAGGTCGCTGCCGCTCTAACAATTCCTCTTCCAGTGAAGTGGCCGCTGCCGCCAACGGGTCTTGCAGATTCACCATTGCGACGTCGGCTTGACGATATGCTGGCAAGCCGGAGAGCAGCTGCCCATCCTGCTCTAACTGCGCATAGGGCAGGCCATCCAAATCTACATCGCCGCCAAATAGCAGCGTGACGGTGGGGTCTTGGGGGGCCGGTAAGCGTTCATGCTTGAGCACTCCGACCGGCTCCAAGGCTGCATTGACCACGTTCGGCCGATCGCGCTCGGGCTCTACTTGATAGGAAATGGCAGCGTTTTCTGCCGTGGCAGCTCCCTGCGGTTGAGCCGGCGTCTGACGATCGATCAACACAGTTTGCTCGGGAGCGATCGCGGGGAGCTGGGGCTCACGAGCGGGGGCCTGTGGGGAAGTGTTTGAGGGCTGCGATCGCACCTCGGCACTGGTCTCGGCCTGCGCTTGAAAGGGCAGGGCAGGCTCTTGCCGGTTCGACATCACGACTTCAATCATGCAGCCAAACACAAATGCTGCCACCGCCGACCCCGTTAGCATGGAGGCCCGTAGCGTTTTGAGCTGACCGGTTAACAGCCGCACTGGCAAACCGGGTAAGCGCGGCGCTGATTTGCGCGCTGCCAACGTGGGCGGGATGGCTGCTGCCGCAGAGCCTTTGCCCTGTTCTCGCTGCAGCCGTTCGCGCAGGGCGGGGGTCATCACCCGAATTCGCTGCTGCCAAACTGGCTGGCGCTCGCCCACCGGTCGTGCCAGCAGATGGATGCCCTCGATCAGGGGGGAATTCAGCTGCCACATCAGATGGCAAATAAATTGAGTCAGCGGCTTTTGTAAGGGTTGACGCTCAAACTCAACGATGATGCGAATGCAGCCCGGTCGCTTATCTTGGCTCACTTGAGCGTAGATTTTTTCGGGAATCAGCGGCTCATTTAGCCACAGCGCGATCGCCCGAAATTGTCCCGCCGCTGCCAGTGCCTTAGTTGACAGCTTTTCGGGAGATAAGTTAGAGGCTGCGTTGACCATTATTTTGATGTCTGGGGTATCGGACGAGAATCGGCGACCTCAGTCTGCCGCAAAGCCTGGAGAGAACACGTCTAAAAATTGCAGGTAACAAATTCAAGAAACATGTTTGGTAGAAGCGCCAATGATGATAACAATGAATGCCAAGAAAAGCCCGACTTTGCCAATATTTTAGGCCGATTCTTTAGATACTGCGTTGATAATGAGTGACCGAGCAGTTGACAGTCGCTGATTCAGGTCAAAGGGCGACGCAGCGTTGAGGACACCCCAATGACCTGATTCCGCTTATTCAAGCGAGCACTGGTGCCTCTCAGATGTCTGAAAGACCTACTGGATTAGGGGTTCCGACCTCTGAGCCGCCCTCATCCCACCATAAATTGGTGATCGCATTCCCTGCCATTCATGCGCTGTCATCTGCAGGCAGCAGATTTTCCGCAGACTCTTTAGTTCCAGTCTCGCTGACAGATATACCAATGAGGTTCTAGCTGCTTGACCACTTGACCGCCGTTGCTACAAGTATCGTGGACATCCTGCGGGTCATCTGTCGAGACGTAAACCAGCGGCACATAAAACTCTTCAATCACAAAATCGATGACGATCGCTTCACCATTCAGCGATTCTGCCACCCACGCACTGTCATAGAAAGGTTGATTCGGCAGGCGAAGTTGACTCTCGTCCGATTGCTGCAGGTCGGCAATCGCCGTTGTTGCGAGTTCCTCAAATTCATCACGGTGAGTGGCAAAGGTTTCTTCTGCCTGAGCTATCACCTCGGGTGTAGCGATCTGAGACAGACATCCAGCCGCCGCGATCGCTAATCCCAATCCAGCCCAACGTAATTGATAACATGCCATCGTTCAGGCAGCTATTCCCCATCGTGCTGTTGGTCCATGCTTTCTCATGATCTGGACAGCCACAAAAACATCCAGTACAGTCGGCCCCAGG
>CALCPB010000797.1 GCA_937897665.1 uncultured Halomicronema sp.
TTGCCCCTCTAAGCAAATTACCCGTTAGTAACGGCTGCCATAATCTGGAGCCGGTCGGTCAGACTCACCATTATTTGGATAGTTGACGGGGCGATAGTCAACATAGCTGTCGTCACCATTGCCGTTAGAGCTGGGATACGAAGTCGGCTCAGTGGGGGAATGGCTGCTATAGCCGCTATATGCGTCTGATGACTCGGAGTAGCTGTCAGAATTAGCCGCGTAGCCTGAGGCGGACTCATCCCATCCACGATTGGGTAAGTCAGCACCATAACGGCCATCGCTGGACTTGGGGCGGCGGCGGCGAATGCGATCGCTGCTGGGCTTCAATCGCTCAACCGGTCGATCAGCGCTCGGGGCTGATCGGTCATATTGCCCTCGGGCATCGCTATAAGGGTCGCCATAGCCGCCATCGTAATAGTCTGAGCGGCGTGGCGTCGGCTCTTCGCGGCCCCCAATCATGCGCCGATCTTCAGGGAAACGGGGGCGATAAGGCCCGTCATTATCAATTTCAGCCCGCACGTTCATGCGCTCTTGATCGCTACGATATTCCGGTTTCCGGCTGGGGCGATAATACTCTCCCCGAGCGGGCGCCTCATTAGCGGCTTGGGCAACGTAGCCGCCTTTAGGCGATCGCGAATAGATATTCTCAATGGTGATGGCAATGAGCATGCCAGCCATCAACAGCTGCTGAAAAGAGGCAAGCAGTTCCATGTTTAAATGGCCGAGCAAAAAGACACCCGAAATCAACCACAGTACGGCATAGACTTTATCCGAATCGCGCCCGTAACCCGGCTTGAGTTTATCTAAAAAGAACAGTGCAACCCCTCCGAGGATCAAGACAATACCAATTAGGAGTGGAACTGGCGTACCGAAATTCACAGGAAATTCCTCTCAGAATAGAGACTCAACGAAGGCGATGTGGCTTTGCTCATCAAGGCTGGCCTGCTAACCAGGGGCGTTAAATTGACGGTGACCAGACTCGCTCTGACTCCAAACCGACCACTCACAGCTTTACTCGGCTGACAGCAGATTGATGGCATGGTCACATGCTAACGGACTTTTCCGGGCTTTCAAAGGATTTCTCGGCTGTGAGAACATGAGTCACGCCCCCCTCAAAAGCGGAGAGATGATTTGGGGGCGATGAGCGCTGCCGGTGAAATCTGGACTTCGCGTGGGCTGGCCGCCTTCTATAAATATGCTCAAGCGAGCTAAACGCTACCGCTAATGACTGGCTTGTCGCCGTCTGACAGGCATTGTGAGATTGCTGCCCACACCATACAAAAAGGAGAAACCCCAATAACTGAGCTTCTCCTTCTGCAAAGTTGATCATCTGAACTGGAGACAAATCACTGGCGCTGAATTTTGTCTCTTTGACTAATGAAAACCAAAAATATGGTCGCTGGAACCACCACGATGATGGTGCCTGCCAAGAGGCTCAACAGAAAGTTGGTCAAAGAAGGTGTCATGATTCGCAGATTTTTAAATAAACCGACTAACGTAAGTGTATCTTACGCCTTAACAAGTTTCTGAAAATATATTGATAGACTGCCTGGTCGGGTTTTCAGCCCTATCTGATCGCGCTCTCAGAGAATACTTGCCGCGCTAGGGCAATGGCTAGTGGTTGGGGTATCGCCGGATGGAGACAAAACTCGCCTTTCTATATCCTGAAGGCTGATTTCAGGGGCCGTATGCCTTATTGTTGATAAGCTCTTGACAAATATGTGGGTCTCTATAAATTGGGGGATGCGCAGGATGCCACTATCTGCTCTGACAAGACAGTGCTCAAGGCAGAATAGATGAGAAATCTTGTTTGGAAAAACAATGTTGGCCTGCGGGCAGATAACCTCTCCCTAAGCGCGATGAAGGAAACGTGGGTTTTGAGCAATCAGGCAGAGCCACTAAACACTCATGTGAATGCTAATCGAGCAGGTGATCAGACCCTTCTCTTGATTCATCATGCCTCAGATACTGTGCAGCATTTAACCGAATCTCTTGAGCACTTTAATTACCGGGTTGAAGCGCTTTCCCACACTGATATTCAGCCGTCGTTTCTCCAGTCCCATCAAGTCAAACTGGTGTTGCTAGAGGCGCAGCTGTTTAGCGATGGCGGCTATGAGTTTTGCCACATCCTCAAGCAGGCTCGCAGCAGTCGTGATATTCCGGTCATTGTGTTAGGCGATCGCGACCCGCAACAGGTCGCCACAGCCTTTGCGGCCGGGGCTGATGACTATATTGGAGCCCCCTTTGCGATACCTGAATTGGTGGCCCGAGTGCAGGCTCGGTTGAGTGGCTATCAGCGTCGTCAACAGTTGAGCCAACAAAACCAACTGCTGCTAGATGAAGTCCGCGAGCGCAAGCAAACGGAAGATGCTTTGCGGCAGACCGAAGATAAATATCGCCGCATTTTTGAGAATGCCACCGAAGGCATTTTTCAAAGCAGCATTGCGGGTACGTATATCAGCGTGAATCCGGCTCTGGCGCAGATCTATGGCTATGAATCGCCAGAAGACTTGGTCGAAAATCTCACCGATATTGGCGCTTCATTGTATGTGCAGCCCAAACGACGAGATGAGCTGGTGGTCTATCTACAGCAGTTCGAGAAAATTGTCGGGGCAGAGTCAGAAATCTTTCGTAAAGACGGCAGCAAAATCTGGATTAGCGAGACGATTCGCAAAGTGTATGACGAGGACGATCAGTTTTCCTATTACGAAGGCATCGTGCACGATATTACCGAGCGGCGCAGTATGGAAATGGAGCTGCGACAGCAGCGGAAACAAGCCGATCGCCTCTTGGTGAATATCCTGCCTTATCAGATTGCCCAACGCTTACAAACTGGCCCCCGCACTATCGCCGAAAGTTTTGATGAGGTCACAGTTCTGTTCGCCGATTTGGTGCAATTTACGGCGGCATCAAACGCGATGGAACCGAAAGAACTGGTCGACCTCCTGAATCAGGTCTTTTCGACCTTCGATCGCTTGGCTGAGCAACACGGCTTAGAAAAGATCAAAACCATTGGCGATGCCTATATGGCGGCGGCCGGGTTGCCCTTACCCCGCCCTGATCATATTGATGTTGTTGCCCACATGGCGCTGGATATGCAAAAGGCGATCGCCGATTTCACGCGCCCGGATGGCACGCCCTTTCAGCTCAGAATTGGCATCAGCACGGGGCCGGTGATTGCGGGCGTGATTGGCATGCGCAAGTTTGCCTATGACCTGTGGGGCGACACGGTGAATTTGGCGAGCCGTATGGAAACGACGGGCGCGGCTGAACGCATTCAAGTGACACCCGAGATTTACGAACGCCTGCATCATCGCTATAACTTTGAAGCTCGCGGGGGCGGCGTGTTTGTGAAAGGTCGAGGCCAAATGGATAGCTATTGGCTGACGGGCCGCAAACATCGCTGATGACCTCTGTCATACTGGTAAGGCTCTGTTGGCACTCCGGTTATGGTTCGGCTTTCTGCAGCGCTCCGTCAAAAACTATCTACGCCTTTAGAGATTGGCCCAGTGGCGGTCAATAGTCGCGTATTACAGTCGCCGCTCTCTGGGGTGACGGATAAGGTCTTTCGGCGGTTGGTGCGGCGCTATGCCCCCACCTCAATGATGTATACCGAAATGGTGCACGCGGCGGGAGTCTGCCACGTGGATACGCTGCCTCAAATTATGGAGGTTGACCCTGACGAGCATCCCATCAGCATTCAGCTATTTGATTGTCGTCCCGACTTTTTGGCCGATGCGGCCCAGCGTGCTGTCGCTGAGGGGGCAGATACCATTGATATCAATATGGGGTGCCCGGTCAACAAAATCACCCGCAAAGGGGGCGGCTCGTCTTTGCTCAAAGATCCTGATATGGCCGTGATGCTGGCCCGCACGTTAGTTGAGGCCGTGAGCGTTCCCGTTTCGGTTAAAACGCGTATTGGCTGGGATGACGATCAGATCAATGCGGTAGATTTTGCTCGTCGTTTGGAAGATACCGGGATTCAAATGCTGACGCTGCATGGTCGTACCCGCGCCCAGGGTTATAACGGCCCGGCTCGCTGGGATTGGATTGGCCGGGTCAAGGCCGCGTTGTCGATTCCGGTGATTGCAAACGGCGATATTGACTCTGTCGAATCGGCAGTGCGGTGTCTTGAGCAAACGCAAGCCGATGGGGTGATGTGCTCTCGGGGCACGCTCGGCTATCCGTTTTTGGTGGGCGAGATTGATTACTATCTCAAAACGGGCGATCGCCTACCTGCCCCCACCGCCATTGACCGGTTGCTGTGTGCTCAAGAGCACTTGCGGCTGATTGCTGATTACAAAGGCTATCGCGGTATTTGCCAAGCTCGCAAACACATGACTTGGTATGTCAAAGGCTTTGCGGGTGCCGCCACTTTACGCGAAGCACTCTGTCGCATTGAGTCTGTTGAACAGGGCGAACATTATCTGCAGGGCGCGATCGCTGACCTCGAATCACAGGGTGAAACCGCTTGCCTTTGGTCGCTCGCTATTCCTGGGCAAGCCACCCCGCCGCCCGCCGATGGGCAACCGATTCTCACATAAGTTAACGCCGCCCCGGTAGGCGACCGGTTTTTTGGCTACCATGATCGGTAACCTTGCCTCGGCATGATCGGTTTGGTCATGTAAACTCTGAGGTAACTTGAGTGTCATTTGAGTGTTCATGACGTCCTACGCAACATCCACTGCCAGAGCCGATATGGGAGAGCTACGCCGCCTTCGAAGTTTACTACCGCCAGAACTTCAGAGTTGGGTGACGGTCGAAGCGGCCACCGACGTCTCCCCACCCCTCGTCACCAGTGAAGAACTGGGGAAAGACCAAGTCGAAATCCAGATCGATCTGGCGAAGTGGGAAGGGTTAGCGCTTGACCAGCGTAATCTTCTCTTTTGGCATGAGGTGGGTCGGATTCAAAATGACACCATTCCCCGTGACGGCTGGGAAATGGCCGCCCTGGCCATCGGTCTGGGGGGCGCGATTGGTGAACTCTGGGTACAAGATGGACTGTTGCTGATGTTGGCGTTGGCGCTCTGCAGCTTCTCAGGATGGCGGCTGTATAAGCGCAATAACCCTATCAAAGCCTTAGAAGAGTCGATTGAGGCGGACGAGCGGGCGATCGCGATTGCGACGCGATTTGGCTACACCTTGCCTAACGCCTATAAGAGTCTGGGCAGCGCCTTGAAAACGCTGATTGAACAGACGCCCAAAAAGCGTAAGCGCGACCAGTACATCAAACGCTTAGATGCTCTGAAGAAGAGTGCGGCCAAAGCTAAGGAGCGCGCTCGGGCTTCCACTGGGTCAGACACTCGTCCCGCCTATTAATTCAAACTCACATGCCATCATCTTGACTGCCAAGGGTCGCAGGGTTTAGTTACCCTGCGGCCCTTAATTTTGGCTAGAGCTAGGAAGTTTGGTCGCATGCACGTTATGGAGTTTGATCCGTGGGGGATCGCGAATCTGTAGCGCTATTTTGCAGAATTGGTATAGCGAGCCGCAGTCAGGTTTGGACACTTTTAATCGTCGGATCGCTGGCGGTAAGACCCTTCCCTGCACCTTGAACCCTGCACATTTCTACCTTCTGCTATATAAACCAGCCGATCGATTTGCCCGGATTGTAATCCCCCTGTTCGGCGAGCGAATTCCCGATGCCATCGTGAAAACGCTGATGCCTTGAGGGCAAGCGGGGCAGATTTTGGTGCTCTTTTCAAGCATTGGGAGCCGATAGCGCTTGCTCTTGTGCGGCATGAGAACCGTGAGGCGTCATGCCTGCTTGAGCAATGGGACTAAATGCATCATGTAATCGCGTTTGCCAATTGGCACACCCGCCATGCGCAGAATGTCATAAGCCGTGACCAGATGAAAATAGAAGTTGGGCATTAGAAATTCATCGACATAGGCGCTACCCAACAGCTCAAAATAAAGGCTCTGACCAAGCTCAACCCGCGTCATCTGAGTCAGCTTCTCGTCTGCGGCATTAATCTCTGCCAGGAGGGCCTGTGTATTCGTGATGTGCTTGTATGCTTGAGCGATCGCTGTGACCTCTGGGTCGAGATTATCCGCGGGTTTACCGTCACACCACAAAGCAAAGTTACGGGGTTGGTTGCAGGTAAAAACAATCTGCGTCCCCAAAGGGAGCATATCAGCGGCAATACGCTTCTGGAGAAATAACTCACTGTCATTGAAATGGGTCTGAGCCGTCTTTAAAAGATGCTCAAGTGTTGTCAAGCGGTTTTGGAAAAGGGTTTGGATTGAATCGATCTTTTGATTGGGCATTTCGTTTCCCCTTGAGGCTTATTTCATGCAAGGTGGCTGTATTTAGATAACAGTTGATAGTCTAGCGGCTGGATATCTCTCCGTTTTTTATTCACTCGTCGAGAAGTCTTTCCGCGTCGTCTACATCCGAATATTTCTCTTCTAGAGACAAGGACCTTGGAGTTCTGATGTCCCCTTTTCTCGCATAGAGAATGTCGCTATTCTACGAGCCGCCGCTGCACCTCTCATCCGCGTTCTCTGAAGTGGACGACCCCGGCTCGCGAATGCCCAAAAGTTAAGATGTACTCGATTGGGTTTCACTGCCTTTTGTTAAGTTGTCGACGACAGGTTTACATTTAACCAATTCAGAATTTACAATCAGTTTTCGTCGAAATCGATTGCTATCGTTGAACGACTCAATAACTGGACGAAACACGGGGGAGGCCCGACTTTGACCTTTTCGACAGAAGATTTTGCTCGTGCGCTAGCGGATCACGATTACACCTTTCAGACGGGGAGCACCGTCAAAGGCACCGTCATTGGCCACGCTTCAGAAGGCGCGATGATCGAGATTGGTGGCAAGTCAGACGCCTTTTTACCTCTCAAGGAAGCGTCTCTTGAGCGCGTTGACAACCTCGAAGAAACTCTGCCCGTGGGTGAAGAGTTTGAGTTCATCATCATTCGCGATCAGGATATGGAAGGGCGCGTGGTGCTCTCTCTGCGGCGACTGATGGTGCAGCGCGTCTGGGAACGGCTGATTGAACGGGAAGCCAACAAAGACATTTTGGATGAGGAAGTCACGGGCGTTAATAAGGGCGGCGATAATGTCGATGAGGAAGGGGTGCGGGGGTGTGTGCCGCGATCGCACCTTAGCGAGTCTGACGATTTGGAATCGCAGGTGGGGAACACCCTGAGTGTGGGCTTTTTAGAAGTCAATCAGGATAATAACAAGCTGGTCATGTCGCAGCGGCTGGCGGCGCGATCGCAGGCGATGGCTACTCTTGGTGTGGGGCAGTTGGTTAGTGGCAAAGTTGCCAGCCTCAAACCCTACGGCGCATTCGTCAAGTTTGATGGGGTGACGGGGCTGCTGCACATCAACCAGATCAGCCAGAACTACGTTGATTCTCTGTCTAAATTGCTGCGTGAGGGCCAGGCGATCAAGGCGATTATCGTCAGCTTAGATGAATCGCGCGGACGCATTTCACTCTCAACCAAGGTGCTCGAAAAGTATCCTGGCGAAGTGCTCAAAGAATTTGACACCGTGATGGAGGATATCGACAATCGCCTACAAAACGTTGGTAAGCTGCTGGCAGATAGTGAACTTTAACGCACCGCGATCGCGCCCTGATACCTCACCAACCTAATCAAGATTCAGGTTTACGAGAGATTCCAGCGGGGCGAGCAGTGCTGAATAACCAACCGATGTGAGGCAGACAAAACAACGGCTATGGGCACAGTTTGGGAACTCGACTTTTACTCGCGCCCCATTTTGGACGAGAGCGGCAAAAAGCGCTGGGAAGTCCTGATCAGCGAAGGTTTACAAAGCGTCGATGCCAATCCTGACGAGCTGTTTCGCTTTAGCAAGTATCTTGCTAATACTCAGTGCAACTCTAT
>CALCPB010000798.1 GCA_937897665.1 uncultured Halomicronema sp.
TTAGCTGGTCCGCAAGGCTCACTCAAGCCTTGCCGGGCTTCGAGTCATCTTTAATATTTTAAGCACATAATACGAATTGAGCTTGGTTTGAAGAATTCTCATATGGGATGCTGAGTCTCAATTTAAGGCCCTAAAAAATATTTCTCAGCCAAAAATAGGATTGACGGAATGCATTTAGCTATAAGGAAAAATACAACGACTGTTGCACTGTTACTAATACTTGCGATCGCTGCAGGTTTTAATTTTTATGGTATCAATTTCCCATTGGGATATCATCCAGACGAAACCATAAAGGTTCACTTTATTCAAAATAATAGTCAGAATTTTTTTCATCCTATATTTATTCTGCAAGTGGTCAGAACTGCGAATCTTATATTTGGATTTCAATCTGAGCAGCAAATTGCTGTCCTTGGCAGAGCTACAACTGCACTAATGGGAGTTTCAATTGTCTTTCTCACATATAAAATTGCTGAGCAGCAATTGCCAAGGCGATATGCTTTGGGAGCCGCCTTGCTAACAGCTGTGGCTCCAGGAATGGTGATTCATAGTCACTATCTCAAGGAGGATATTGCGCTTACCTTTGGAATATTGCTCTCATTTCTCAGTTTCTTTGCTTTAGGTGAAAGAATCAGATTGATGACCACAGAAGTTGAGCAGCAAAAAGGAACGTATTTATTCATTGTAAACTTTTCATTGAAACAGGTATTCTTGTTTGGAGCGTCACTAGGTTTGACATTTGCTGCTAAATTTAATTCTGGTATTTTACTCCCACTGTATTTCGCAACGCCGCTGTATGTATTGAGCTTAAGAAAGCTAGCTTACTTTAAATGCTTGTTCTGGTCATTTTTGATTTCCTTATTTACATTTTTAGTGATTAACTTTCCTATATTGCTCAACCCAAAAACATTTGTAAGGGGTTTTAGGTATGAGTTAGATCATGCTCTGACGGGGCATAACGGAATCAAGGTTTATCCCTTAGAACACTTTTTTTCGTTTCATCTAAGGAACAGTATTGTTCCATCCCTGACAATCCTTCCTGTGATTTTGGCGCTGGGATTTCTGCTTTACTGCATTTTTAGATGGAAGTATATAGATTGGAGAAGCCGTTTTTTGGTGTGCTATGTAGTCTTCTTCTACTTTGTTTTGGAGGCTTCTCCACTCAAACCCTTTCCTAACTTTATGCGCTATATGGTGCCGATTATTCCAATACTTGCACTCTTTTGTCTGCAAGCACTGGATTCTTTGATGACTGGGCTGCCAAGGCGGTCTCGCTCTTTGTGTTCTTTTACACTACTTTCTTTGCTTATTATTTTCCCGCTAGTAGAAAGCGTGAAGTTTGACTATTACATCAATAAAGATACACGAGGCGAAATAGAGAGCGTGCTGGCTGAGAAGGTAGGGAATGCACTCATGGAAGCCTATGTCGAACCTTTTATCCACCCTGCAGATTTTTCTAGGCTGCCAGATTTAGCTGCGGAGGTGCAAAACGCAGATGTCTGTACGTTAGTAGCCAGTAGCTTTATGTATGATCGCTATCTATTCGGTGGAACTCTCAAGGCTCAAGAGCCGGATATCTATGTCAAGTACCAGCAATACCTTGATTTGTTTGAATATCCCTATACTGAGATTCGTCCTACATATAAAAGTATTGCCTTTAGTAACCCGACGCTTAGAGTGATTGACTTGTGTGAGTAGAGCATACCAGTTTCCAGTGATTGGATTCCCAATGCAATTACTGGAAATGCAAGGAACTCAAAGGGCAAAGACTTTAGATTTGTCGTTCTCTTTCTGAGAATCGCTATAAGTTTATAAAACGCTTTTATGGTGCTCAGAGACTGATGCTTGTGAGGCGTCAATTATCTCCCTCTAGTGATGCTGCTTGTAAAGCAATCTGCTCTAAACAGGCAATAGCATCTGTGGCGCGATCGCTGGGGATAAACAAGTGGTCATGAAAGTAGGCCGACACCACATTGCCACTGATGCCTTCTGCAGCTAGAGCTTGCGTCACTGTTGCGAGTAGCCCGACTGCTGCCAAACTTGAGTGGACTTTCAGCGTGATCTGTCGACACTGATAGTGGTAAGGCAGGTGAGCGCGATCTGCCTCAGCCTGCGGCAAGATTAATGTTGTGCCTTCCTGTTCATAGAACTGGCAAACGTACGATAGGTTCTGAGGTAAAGCCACCTCAGAACCTATCGTACAGAAAACAAACACTGTTGGCTGCAGTTCAGGTTGCAGGGTTGCCAGCAGTGTTGCAAGGTTTGACTCACCGATTGGAGGATTCATAGTAATTGATGCGAAAGCTAATGACTCTTGTGAAAAGATTGCTCTTCACCAAGTCTGAAATGTTCAATCGCAACTGAATCATCAATATTTGGCCAAGTTGATGCCTGCTTCACGCGCCATCGCATTGATGCCCTTTTTTTCTAAGGTTTTGATCGCTTTTGTCGATAGGCGAAGCTTCACGAAGCGATTGCCTTGGGGCCACCAGACACGCTTTGACTGGAGGTTAGCCTCTTGCAATCGCTTCGTGCGACGGTGAGAGTGAGAAATCGCAAAGGCATTGTTGGCCTTTTTGCCAGTCAAATCACAATGGCGAGGCATGAGGTTCTCCGGAACGCTTAAGTTTGATCACGATTTCTGATTGTAAGCTAAATTTCTCTTAAATGGTGGGGGCTCACACTAAAAGTCGCCAGTATTTGCCGGTGATATGGCTGGCCGTGGCTGCCAGCTGCGGTAGTGGGGCAACGAAGTTAGAACTGGCGATCACAGTAATAGCAATGGCTGACTTCTGATCAGATTCAGGTGTCTATTTGGTCTGCGCTTTGCGGGTGGGATGGCTGCGCCGCTCTAGCCACAGCAGTAGCGCATTAATCGCAAAGGCTAAGACTGCCACGGTGATTGAACCGGCCCAAATCTTGTCGATGCGGTTCGTTTGAATACCGTCAAATAGGAGCTGGCCGAGGCCACCGGCATTGAACTTGGCGCCAATCGTGGCGATCGCGGTCGCCACAACTGCGGCAATGCGGGCCCCGGCCACAAACACCGGGAGCACTAGTGGCACCTGCACCCACCACCACCGCTGCCACGGACTCATGCCCATGCCCCGTGAGGCTTCTAACACGGCGGGGTCAATGCTCGACAACCCGACCGTGAGGTTCCGCACCAAAATCACCTGGGTATAGAGCACCATCGCCACAATGACTGATGTGGCGTTCAACCCAAACACCGGCACCAGAAAAATAATCAGGGCCAAACTGGGAATGGTGTAAATGACGCCGAGGGTGCCCATCACCGGCACTGATAGCCAACGATAGCGGGTAATCAGCAGGGCAATGGGTACGGCCACTGCGATCGCAATGAGCAGCGTGATGCTCGTCATCTGCAGGTGCTGCCAAAGCAGCCAGCCGACCTCACTGGGATTGTTGAGCAGATACCCCACTAGCGATTAGCCTCGGCGGCGTAACTGCGAATATGCTCTAACGTCAGCAGACCCACCGGTTTATCCTGATCCACGACTGACAGTTCGGGGGCACCGGTTTTCAAAATTAGCGACAGCGCATCGCGCAAGTTATCGACAGCATTGACCGTCGGCTTACTGCCGTTTTGGTAGTTATCAGGCAGTGCCATCATGGCGGAGTTGACGGTCAACAGGCCTAACTGGCGCACCATGTCATCAGCACCTAACAGCTCATGCACAAAGGGATCGGCAGGCTGAGTTAGTAAATTAAAGGGCGTATCAAACTGCACGATCTGACCGGCATTCATGACTAAAATGCGATCGCCCAGGCGCAGTGCCTCATCGACATCATGGGAGACAAACAAAATCGTCTTTTGCAGTTGCTGCTGCAGTCGCAAAATCTCAGTCTGCAGCGCCGTCCGTGTAATCGCGTCGATTGCGCCAAAGGGTTCGTCCATTAGCATGTAGGCCGGATCACCCGCTAGGGCACGGGCAATGCCGACACGCTGCTGCTGCCCGCCCGAGAGCTGAGCGGGATAGCGATCGCGATATTCTGTTGGCGGTAACTTTACCAGCTGCAGCAGTTCATCCACTCGTGCCTGAATGCGCGGATTGGGCCATTTCAACAGCTTGGGCACCACCGCCACGTTATCGGCCACGGTCATATGCGGAAATAGCCCTGATTGCTGGATCACATAGCCAATTTTTTGACGTAGCTTAGTGGGCTTGAGGCGCTTGATATCTTGGCCATCAATATAGATACGTCCGGATGTTGGCTCATAAAGCCGGTTCACCATTTTGAGCAGTGTCGTCTTGCCGCAGCCCGAAGGGCCTAAAATTACCACCAGTTCCCCAGACGCAACTTCGCAGCTGACTTGGTTCACCGCCGGTCGAGACATCCCAGAAAACTCCAGGGTGACTTGATCAAATTGAATGCTGCCCATAGCGTTGCAAGATAAATTGAGAAACTCGGAACAGGGAATGTGATCGCCGGTGTGCATGGGGCAGCCAGCAGATGGCAAGCGGTCTCAGCGCTGTGCTCTCAGTGGCGTGGGCTACTCTGCCGCGTCTTCTTGCAGCCAACCAGATTCGACTAAAAAGTCTTGGGCAACTTCTTCGGGTTCGCGCGCCTCGCCGGTGACCTGATAATTGAGAGACTGCATGACTTCGTCCGTAATCACAGGTGACAAATCGTCTAAGATCCCCTGCACTTCTGGTATCGTATCCAGCAGTTCTTGACGTACCACCGGGGCAACTTGATAAGGCGGAAAGAGTTGCTGATCGTCCTCTAAAATCACAAGGTCAAAGGCGCTAATCTCACCATCGGTGCCAAAGGCCACGGCGACGTCAGCTTCGCCATCGACTAATCCCTGATATCGCAGGCCGGGGTTAACGGCCTTGTAGCTGGCTAACTCAAAATTTCCGTAGGCTGCCTTCAATCCCGGCAGGCCATCTTCTCTGACCTCAAACTCCGGCGGCCCAATTAACACTAAATCGCTGGCCTGTTCAGCAAAGTCAGAAATAGTCGTAATTCCCAGCTCTTGAGACTTCTCTTGCCAAGGCCTGGGTGTTATTCATCGGCGCTGGGGCCAGCCAAACCAAGTTGAAGCGCTCTTTGTACTGACTAGAGACTGTTGCGAATACAGCCTCTGGGTCGCTATCGGCCGGTGCTTTGAGCACCGTCAGCAAGCCAGTGCCCGTATATTCGGGATACAGGTCAATTTCGCCGCTTTCAAGGGCAGCTTGGGCGACCGGTGTACCGCCCAGGTTGAGCTTACGTTCGACTTGGTAGCCGGCATCTTCGAGCACCAGTGCGTAAATCTCGCCCAAAATAAGCTGCTCGGTAAAGTCTTTAGAGCCAATGCGAATAGTCTCTCCCCCGCCCGTACTCCCGGCGCAGGCGACGGCGATCAAGGCCGTACTGACCAATAAAGCAATAGAGGAAAGCCATCGGCGCAAACTTTTCATGGGTAGGCTCTTAACGGGTTGAAAAGGCTAGAGAGATATGACTTTGAGGATAACATTCAGCCACCGGTAGCCATTGAGTCAACCGATGGAGTTTTTTCGAATATTTTGAGAAGAGGACGTGAGGAATGACAGTAAGGAGGCAATGGAGCAGGATTCAGGTTGTGGGGTTGAGAATTGGCTTGGGTTCGAAGGGGGGGAGTTAGATGGCCCAAATGATTTTTGCGATGGATGAGGGGAAATTTATTGGGTGTGCCGTTCGGCGGGCGGGGTAATGCCACGCCGCACCAGTCCGGCATCTAGCGCTTGCAAAAACTCAAACTCTATGGCTGGCAGGGGTCGATCTCCCGGTGGATGATTGGGAGCCAGAAAATCAAAAGCCGCTTTCAACTCAGTCGGCCCCATATCGATAGGAGCCTCTAGATGGCAGGGAATGACGCGCTCGAACTGCCATTGGGTGACGGCCTCAACCCAGGTTTTGACTGTGGTGCGATCGCGATTAAAGATCAGGGTTTGCAATACGGGGGCGACGAAGGGGCGACCGCTCCCGTGCAGTGCCTCAAAGGACGCTTGCCAGTCTGCTGCCCAGCAAAAAGGATAGAGCCCGAAGTAGGCCTGGCGCGATCGATCCGGCGCGTTTTGGGCGTCCTTGAGGGCTTGAGTGAGGGTCGGGACGTCTAACGCGCTGGGCTGAAAGAAAAAAGCAAACAGGGCAATGCGATGCCAACCCCGCTGCCGATTTTCGGGCGTGTCGATCAGGGGCTCATCAGCGCGATCACGGGCGTGAAACAGGAGTGGATAGGGGTCGAGATCAAGCACGGCGGGAGGCGTGAACGGCACCGATACGAGCGTATCGGTGAGCAGCAGGGTACGGGTATCGCGGTGGAACAACGCCACTTCCACAATCGGGCCGAGCCCCATTTTGAGCGGGCCTATCGTCTCCCAATCAAACTGGGCGGCAAAGGGCGGCTGCACCTGCTCAGACAATACTTGCGTGCGCTTGGGGGGGAGTCATAGCCAGCTCAATGGCAGGTCAAGGGGAAAGCTCCACTGATAGGGCGCGACATAGACCTGGGCTTGGGGAAAGCACCGGGCAAACGGGCCGACAAACACCTTATGCTCAATGCCCGTGGTGGTGGACTGAATGATGTATCGCACCGGCCCGTATTGCGCCGCGAGCGATCGCACCTGACGAACACACTCTGGTGTCGGGGCAACGGGGGAGTACACTAGCAGGCCAGACGGTTGCAGCCTGATAATCGTCATGCGAATGGGCACCACGACGTAAAAGATGCCCTGATATTGATCAAAGGTCCAAATGGTTGCTTTGACGACTTCTTGCATCAGGGTAGGGCGTTGGCCATAGGGATATAGCGGCACCACTGGCCAAAATGGCCAGGCCCACGCTGCGCGATCGCTCCGCTTGGCGACGGTGGTGTCTGAAGGTGATGTTTGCCTCGCCATAGTGCCTAAATTTGCCTTGCCCCTTTTGAATTGTAGAGATCTCTGGGCCTCCGGTTTTCCCAGAATGCTCAGGTGCGGTGAGTGATCAGTAGGACGACCCCCATTGGCCTTCGACGGGATGATGACGTTTTTGGCTGCCGACTCCAGCACCACAGTGGATGAACGAGGGCCATTCGTCACCTCTCATGGTGGATCGCCGGGCAGGGTTAAATCGCCAAATCCCTTCGCCTGCAGTAGCCGCTTACGGCGCTGTCGAGCCAAGGCTTGGAGGTCAACGTTGAGATCGGTTTCATCGACAATTTCACCCGTCAGCTCTTCTAAAACATCCTCTAACGTCACCACGCCTGAGACGCCGCCGTATTCATCTACTACGACAGCAATATGTTCCTGATTGGTTTGAAAGGCCTGCAGCAGTTTGTCGGCGCGCTCCGTTTCGGCGATGAACCGTACCGGTCGCTGCAGGGTACTAATCGGATGTTCCCCTTGGTTTTGAATTAGCGCTGTCAGCAAGTCATCTTTCAGGGCAATGCCTTGAATGCGGTCAATATCTTCTTCGACTAAGAGAATGCGACTGTGCTGAGAGGCGATGATCTCGTCCTTTAGATTGGCGATCGCCGCTTCTGCGGGTAAGTATGTGAGCTCGACCCGAGGGGTCATAATGTGGGCCGCTTCAATATCATTAAGTCGGAAAACGCGACGAATCATCTCGGCCTCATCTTGTTCGATGATGCCTTCTTGATAACCAATCGAGGCGAGCAGCTTGATTTCGGTTTCGTTGGTAATGGGCTGACGGCCTTTGCGCGTAAAGGGGGCGGTGATGCGCTCTAGCAACACCACGAGCGGCGTCATCGCCCAAGTCACGCCCTGCGTCGGCATCGCCATGATTAAGGCGATGGGTTGGGCATGCTGCTCCGCGAGGGTTTTGGGTAGGATTTCAGCGAAGACGATGACGAGAAAGGTGAGGATGCCCGAGAAC
>CALCPB010000799.1 GCA_937897665.1 uncultured Halomicronema sp.
CCTGCAACTGGAGAACGACCTACGGCGAGCGTTTGACCATAGTGAGTTTTATCTGGTTTATCAGCCCATCGTGCACTTGCCGAGCCACCAAGTGTGTGGTTTTGAGGCGCTGATTCGGTGGCACGATCCGATCAGAGGACTCCAGACTCCGGATGCGTTTATTCCCGTGGCTGAACGTACCGGGCTGATCATCCCGATTGGGCAGTGGGTCATTCAGGCCGCCTGCCAACAATGGCGTCAATGGCTGCAGCGCTGGCCAGAGGCAATGCAGAGCTGGAATATCAGCATCAACTTGTCAGCCAAACAGTTTGTGCAAACCGACCTCATGGCTCAGATTGAGAAAATTTTACACAGCACTGGTGTTGATTGCCGTCACCTGCGGGTTGAGATCACTGAGAGTGCACTGATGGAAAATGAAATCACATCACTGGCAACGCTCCGGCAGCTCAAATCAAAAAGCATTCAAGTGGCAATGGATGACTTTGGCACAGGCTATTCGTCTTTGAGCTATTTATTGCGATTTCCCAATGACGTGCTGAAGATTGATAAATCCTTTGTTTCCCATCTAGACAACAACCCCAACAACCAAGAGATTATTAAAACGATTTTGGCCCTTGGCAAAAATCTTGACATCGAGGTGGTTGCTGAAGGCATTGAGACTAGTCATCAAGCTCAATTTTTGCTAGAGCAGGGCTGTGTTTTTGGGCAGGGCTATTGGTTCTCTAAGCCGTTAACACCGGATAAAGCAGAAGCCATGTTGGAGGCTCATTTCAACGATGATTAGGACTCATACCAACACCCCGCAACGGGACTCACATTTCACAAGCTGGAGTTCCTCCTAGCAGGACTTACGCATTGACAGAAAAGAGCAGATGACAGGTACTGTTTTCGGCGCTTTGAGCTTGATTTTTGCCCCCACCTGAACGGGTCTCAGTCAGAGGGTCGCTGAGCATCAAGGGCTGGAATCCTCTGCTGGCACCGATCCATAGATTTTTTTCGTTTGTACAGTGCGTAAGTCCTGTCCTAGTTCCCATGGAGAAAGACAAGGCAGTTGCATGGTGATGAGAGCAACTCTGAAATCCATCTGGGTTAGGACGGGGCGGTGGCAGCGCAGGTTTCGCCATCGGACGTGAAGGCCAGCGGATAGTTAGGGCTGAAGGGATCAACAGTGATGCCTTGGGCGCGAAACCCGTAGCCACGCACTAATGTGTAGGTTTTAATATCGATGCCTAATCGCTGCACCTCTAGGGTTGTGGGCGCGTCGGTGCGCTCGAACATGGCCAGGTGAGTGGGACAGATGGGGTGCCAGCGATCGCCCACCAAAATAGCATCGCGACCCGCGAGGGCGGCGGGGTCATACCAAAAGTCGAACTGGTCGATGCGTCCCGATAAGGCGATGACTGAGGGCTCGCCCCAGACGTATGCTAGCGCCGAGGCGGAGCGGTAGTCGGTAGTGAGCAACAACGGCTGTTCCGCAAAGACAGCGGCCTCCCGCTTCACCCATTCGGCTACGGACTGCCAGCCATAGAGCATCCGAGTGTCGTCGTCGCCCGTGGGGGAGACTAGCGCCGAAAGCGGCAAGATCGTGTAGTGAATCACTAACAAGGCAGCGGCCACGGTGCCCAGGGTGAGCGTGCCATTGAGCAACTGGCGATCGCGCAGTTCATAAAGACGATAAGGATTGAGAAAGCCTCCAACCATCAGGGGCAACAGCAGCGGATAGGCCAGAATATTCCAGTAATAGAGCACGGGGGCTTGGAAAGAGAGCAGCGCCAACATCAGCGTCGAGGTGCTAGAAATCACGAAGGCAACGCGCTGATAGGTCGCCCCAAAACGGGTTGTGAATCCCCGCTGGGTCGCTTTCGCCGTGAGCCAGACATGCAGCGGCCCCATAATCATTCCACTGAGTAGTAAAAAGCCGATTGGCCCCAACCAGTGGATGGTCGGCTCGGCTTGCACACTGCGCCCGAGATAAAAGCGAAACGAATAGAAGTCGTGCTGCAAGTTCCACCAAAACACGGGCGCTAGCATGAGCAAAGCGAGCCCGATCGCCCCATATAAATGTCCCTGCCAAAAGAGTGATCGCCAACGTCGCTGGGTGGCGATCACCACCAAAAAGCCGATGCCCAAAAACAGCGCCACGTACTTGCAAAGTCCGGCGAGGCCGATCAGCGCCCCCGCCCCATAGAGCCAGGGATAGGCGTCGAGGCGATCGCGGCTGAGAAACTGAATCAGACAGTAGCTGGCAGCGGTGCCGAATAGTACTAGCCAATGGTCGTGCCAGGCCATCGCTGTAAATAGGAAAAACAGCGGTGAAGTGAGCATCAGCAACACTGTGAGCCCTAACGCGTTGGTGGCTTGTTTGCCATAGAGTTGGCGGCAAATTTTCCTATACAGCCAGACTAAAAGCCCCGTCGTGATCAAGGTAGGTAAGCGGAGGATGAATTGCGATCGCCCTAGCCCCGCCGCAAAAATTCCCTGTATCCAGGCATGTAAAGGGGGATGGTCAAAATACGACCAGTCCCAGTGCTGTCCCCACAGCCAGTAATAGGCTTCATCGGGATTAGGAAATGCCCCCATCCAAAAAACTAGCCTCAGTCCAACCAACAGCGCTAAGACTGGGCCATAGCGCCACAGCAGGGTAGAATTCATGACCTCACCGTCTCAAACCTGAAAGCTGCGCACATTCAGCATAAATCTGCGCCGTATCGCCCCGCCCATTGTCGGTAATTAAACAGGGGCAGCGCGTTGCCGCAAAATACCCGGCAAGAGGGCCAGGCCCGTCGACAGGCGGTGGTCGGCAGATGGACTGAAATGCTGGTCACATCAAGCCTGCTGTTCTTTAATTGTCTTTACTAAACTACGGTTTGTTTTCGTCGTGTCATGTTCTATTGGTCATCTTCAATAAGCGCCTTAAACCCTGACGGTGAGGCCTCACCGCGCCCGCACCGATGCCCACAGTTAAGACTAACAACCCAGCGTCGGCATTTAGAGGCGTCGCAATCATGACTGTCTCTAGAGGTAGACGAGGCCGTTTACAAATCTCCTGTTTCCAGGAGATGTAGTTTGCAGCGCTTCGCGGTAGACTTTTAGCATTAGCAACATGAGTTCGCTTGTTTAGAGGTTCCTATGAAACAGATTGCACGTTCTTTGAGTCGGTTGGGGCTGGCTTGCTTATCCCTGGTGTTGGTGGTAGCTACTTTTGCTGTGTTTGCGTCTCCCGCACTGGCAGCAGACTATGAAGTGAAAATGGGGTCTGATTCGGGCTTGCTGGTGTTTGAACCCGCTAAGCTAACGGTCAGCCCTGGTGATACGGTCACCTGCGTCAACACCAATCTTGCTCCTCACAATGTCATCTTTGATGCCAATCTAATTCCCGTCGGCGACAAGGGTTTAGCCGACAAAATTTCTCACAATCAGCTCACCTTTGCTCCGGGTGAAAACTACGCCACCACGTTTAGTGCTGATATGCCTAGCGGTGATTACACCTACTACTGTGCTCCGCACCGAGGTGCTGGTATGGTCGGCACAATTACCGTCGAGTAATCGTCCGCCCCTGTCAGTAAAGTTTATTCGAGATCGGCATTCCCCTGCAGGGTTGACTGGAGGGGAATTTTTGTTGGGTCATCTTATTTAACGGCAATCCACCAACCGTCTAGTTGCACGCGGCACTTTAATTAAGTCATTCAGGATTGTTGAAATAGCTTCCCCCCATTATTCCCTTAATTCTGGCCTCGATATTCTGCAGAGGCTTGCCTTTCCCGCCGGGTACTGTGCCATACCTCAAAAAATGTGAGTTTGAGGCAAGAAGTGAGTACTGGGAAGGCCTGTAATTACCTGCAAAGAAAAGCAACAAAAATGATGGCGAGATCGCTCTTTCTCAAGACTTCTTTAAAGCTTATCGCTGTTCTGATCTTCTCCCGATAGGGTTAGCCTAGGAAGTTTATTCCAATGAGCCAGAAGAGAAATGAATACATTCGAGATCGAAAATCATAATTATGACTTCAAGATGGGTCAGTATTTTGGTCGTGGATGGGAGATTTTCAAGGCTAATGCGATGCCTTTTGTCGGCTTTACGTTTCTCATTATTGCGATTGCGATCTTCTTGCCAGTGATTTTGCCCTATCCGCTAGGCAGCGGCGACCCCGAGGCCGGGCAGTTGGGGGGCAACGTCGTCGTCAATATTTTGTCGCCGCTCTTGAATGCAGGCTTCTACATTGTGGCGATGCAAATTGCTCGCAATCGCCCAACGGTCTTCAGTGATTTTTTTCGAGGCTTTAAAGAGGCGATACCCATCCTGTTGTTATTTATCATCAGCACAGTCTTTACCGTTGTCGGTTTTTTTATTCTGGTGCTGCCCGGCAGCTATCTAGCGGTTTCTTATGGGCTGAGTGTGCCACTCCTGCTAGATATAAATCTTGATTTTTGGCCCGCGATGGAAACTAGCCGCAAGCTCGTGGGAAAAAAGTGGTTCGCTTTTTTCGGCTTTGTGCTGGTGCTAGGTCTGGTAAATATTGTCGGTGCCTTATTCGTGGGGCTGGGGCTGTTGGTCACCCTTCCTTGGACGGTGTGCACGATGACTGCCGCCTATGAGGATATTGTGGGGCTCAACTCGGTGGCTGAGGCGGCATAGATTTTTAGAGACCGCAGCCCGATGAGGGGTTCCAGGATTGTCGTCGACAACTTGAGCTAGGTTTCGTAGCGAGAGGCTGACTACTGACAGACTGCGATGAGCTAGTCAGGAATGTGTTGATGGATAAGAGAGGGCTTGACAAGCTTGCTCAAGCTGTTGGGCGATCGCAATCATCGTTTGCGTCAAAACATGATTGGGATGGTGCAAACAAAAGATGCCTCGACTGGCTAAACCAATCATCTCTTCGCTGTGATAGAGAATGCCAGCGACAGGATATTGATAGGTATTCTCCAACATATGTCTAACGACGTTGGTTTCGATTGTGGGGAGCACCAGGGTGGGCACGAGCCACGTTTTCGTGATTGCTAACTGTTCGATCACCTCCAACAGCACGGCGGCGCGTTGCAAATCGTAAGTGTCTAATTGCAGCAGCAGCAGCGAAATATCTGCAAAAGACAACCCAGTTAAATTGTCGTCACTCATTTCCGGTTGATTGTCGATGAGTAGTAAATCCAGGGCCAAATCTTGGCTCAACTGCTGCAAAACCTCGAACGGTTTATCTTGGCCGTAGTGTTGCTGCAACGCTTGCAGCTGGTCACTGTGATGGGCGAAATGACAGCCTAAAGACGAGATGTAAATGCCAGCAGAGTCGCGGTTATAGGCGGCCGCATACCGACGCTAGTCCGCTTTGAGAAGCTTGGTGGGTTGGGTGTGCGGGCTCAACCACCAATAGGCTGCTGCATCGCCCTTAGCGGTGGCATCTAAACCAAACAGCGTGCGAATGCCCCCCGCTTTTTGATCGGTATCTAACAGCCCGACTCGATAGCCATGATGCATCAAAATAACGGCTAAGTTAGCAATCAAATGCGAGCAGCCAACACTATGTCGACACGGTTGTAGGGCGATTATCCTGGCCATCGACTCATGTCACCACGGCAGATTTAACTGTGCGTATCGCAATTCTCAACATTCTTAAGCAGTGAGGGGCACTAATAACTAAGTGATGCAGCGGCGCAGCAACCCTTTCTAGCCGGAATGGTTTTGCTGCTCATGACTAAAAGTCCGCCATTAGCAGGGGTGCCTAACTATCAAAGTTTTAATCTGAGAGTGGCTTTAGTGTATCCCCATCTTGCTGAATCTCTATCAAAGTGTTGATATTGTCTCATCGTCGCCGCTCTTGCAGTTTGCGGTAAACGGCTTTGATGTCGACGTTATGATGCGCCAGAGCAACCAGCGTATGGTAGAGCAGATCAGCCGCTTCACCGGCGATCGCCTCCGCATCATCATCTTTGCAGGCCATCACCACTTCAGCGCCTTCTTCACCAATTTTTTTGAGAATGCTATTGTCGCCCCCCGCGAGGAGTTTGTTGGTGTAGGAACCTTCGCGCGGATGCTGCTGACGCTCCCGAATCACGCCGAAGACTTGAGAAAGGGTGTCGGCAGGGGGCGTCTCGACTTGACCGGCAATCTGGTGAAAGCAGCTGCGCTCACCGGTATGGCAAGCAATGTCGCCCAGTTGCTCAACAGTGACTAACAGGGCATCACTGTCACAGTCGTAGCGAATTGTGTGGACTTTTTGCAAATGGCCAGAACTCGCTCCTTTGTGCCACAGTTCTTGCCGCGAACGACTCCAAAACCAGGTATCGCCGGTAGCTAACGTTTTCTGCAACGAGGCGGCGCTCATCCTAGCCAGCATCAGTACCGTGCCGTCCAAATAATCCTGCACGATGGCGGGCACGAGTCCTTGCTCGTTGTAGCGAATCGCATCTAGCGGAACTGCACTCTCAGATAGGGACATGGGTGCTCAAGCATAGAAATAACTCTCTGATTATCCCCCGGTGGCGACGCCTTAACTAAGCATTTGGCCCGGCTAGCGCAAAGAGGGGCTGAGGGCGGGCTTTTCCTTTCAGGCTAAAGTCGCCCAAAGCCTTGGTTGCAAACGTGGAACTAATGTTGTCATGCAGGGACTTGTTGACCCAAATTTCGTTTTCACCGGCCCGGCTCATGATGCGAGAGGCGGTGTTAACGGTATCGCCCAGAATGTTAAATTCCCGGCGGCCGCGCCGCTCACCAATTTCGGCCGCAAACACCGGCCCGTAGGTGAGGCCAATTCGGCAGGTGCGTTGCCCCGGCTGGCCTTCGACCGGGGGGGCGGCGATTGACTGCACCAAATCGCGAATGTGACACATGGCCGCTGCTGCCCGATGAGGATCACTGGGGTCAGGGTTGAGCACCCCAAAGTGAATCAAAATCTCTGAACCCATGGAATGGTAAGTGACCTTCTGTAAAATGCCGCCCTTGAGCTCAACGACGCCATTGATCAGCGAGAAGGCATCAGAAAAACACTGCACCAGTGCGGGGGTCTCTTCCGGCAGGGCATCGTCCACCGCTTCTGGGAGACCAATCAGGTTAACGAACGCTACTGCAATGGTCGGAAAAGCGGGTGGAATTCGCCGGTCTGAGGCTGTTTCAACAATCAACTGCAGTACAGAACGGGGCATATAGCTGGTTAAGGGTTCAACCCGCTGAATTGCCAGATCGATTTCTTTGAGCAGGCCAGGAATGCTGCGGTCGAAAAACATGTAGGTGCTGCGTCGCCGCGCTACGGTGATTTCGTATTCTCCCAGTTCTTCGTGACTGAGGTTGTCGATGACGAGCCAGTGGTCGTTGTCGGTGGGCGTGAGGGAAATGCGATCGCCCAATTTTTCTTTCACTTCTGGGGTTAGTGAAACATGCCGGATACTACCGCAGCCCTCTGCCTGCTTAGCCACCGTGACGGCGCGACCCAGTAGCACGTGAGCCATCCGTTGGGGCGTCCCAATGTCGGCGGTCACAAACTGCCCAGAATGGATGCCCACCCGCATGCCTAACGAGAGTTCGCCGCGATAGGTGGCAATTTTTTGAAACGACTGCATGGCTCGCTGCATGCGCAGCCCGGTATTGATCGCCTGAGTAATGTCGCGCTGCGGATCGCCTGTGGTGAACTGTACGAGCAACGCATCGCCCGTAAACTCCAGTAGGTTGCCGCTGGACTTACTAACGATTTCAATCATCTCAGAAAAGTAACTGTTGAGCACCTGCAGCAACAGTTCTGCGCCGTCGAGCCCTTCAGATGCACAGGCTTCGAGGAGGGGGGTAAATCCTGCTAAGTCGGTGAAGAGTAGCGTCCCTTCTTGCCAGCTATAGCGAGGGTGTCCCGGCGTGGGGGGGGTGTCATACACATCGCGGGGCACATT
>CALCPB010000800.1 GCA_937897665.1 uncultured Halomicronema sp.
CCAGAAGAGAGCATCGCCCAGTTCGGTGCGAAGCATGTGGTAAACACAGGCCCCTTTTTCATAAATATGGCGATCGTAGAGTTCGATCGGTTCTCGATAGACGTGCGTGATCATGGGGCGGCGGTAGCGGCTTTTGTCTTCCGATAGATAGCTGCGCATCTCCCCTAGACGGTAGTAGGCAGCTTCTTCCGCGCCATATTGGTCATGGTTCCACAACACTTCTGTATAGGTCGCCATGCCCTCTTTCACCCAAGCATGAGACCAGTGGTTGATGACTAAGAGATCGCCGAACCACTGGTGAGCCAGCTCATGGGCAACCAGCATTTCTGAATTGGTGTTATCTAGGGCCGCTCGCTCATCAATTAGGCAGCGATCGGTCAACAGGGTGCAAGAGGTATTCTCCATGCCGCCAAAGGTGAAGTCTTTGATGCATACCTGCGCATATTTAGGAAAGGCGTAGCGATAGCCAAAGCGATCGCTAAAAAACTGGAGCATCGCTGGGGTTTTGCCCATGGTGCGTTGGGCATCGTCTCGGCGACCTTTTTGAGCGTAGTAAGTGACCGGAATGCCATCCCATTCGTCTCGAATTTCGTCAAAATCTCCCACTGCCAGCGTCATCAGATAAGAGGGGTGGACTTCTTTTTGCACCCAATGGAAAATTTTCGAGTTGTCTTCCTCTTTCGTCTCCACCAATTCACCGTTAGAAATGGCCTGATAAGGGTGCGGGACGCGGACGCGAATTTCGCTGGTGGCCAGCTGCCCCGGATAGTCAAAACAAGGGAACCAGTAGCGGGAATCTTCGTCTTCGCCCTGAGTCCAGACTTGGGTGGGTTTGTCAGGCTCGTGGGCGGTTGGTGCCACAAAGTACAGGCCCCGTTGAGGATTATCGCTGCGGTAGGTTATCGCGATTTCAATCGGTTGATTAATGCGGGTGGGCTGGCTGAGGGACACCTGCAACTGTTCGCCATCGTGATCAAACGTTTGGGCTAAGTTGCCGACCATAACGGCCTCAATGTGCAGGTTCACTGCATCTAACACCAGTCGTTCAATGCCGTTGCGAATGGGGTTGAGGCGAATAGTGCAGGTGCCGGTATAGCGCTGCTGATCAATCTCCAGGTTCAAATCCAGAGCAATGTGCTCCACCTGTCCGGGGCGATCGGGGGTGTAATGAGGACGCGCTCCCGGTAGCTCAAAGGATTGGTGTTTCGGCGATTCGGTGTCAAAGCCAGTGATGTTCAGCATGTGCAAGTCCTGAGAGCAATTCAGCTGTGTGATAGAGTGAGCTGCCGTAGCGATGGCTAATCGGGCCTGATCCCTGCCTATCAGGTTAGCGCTTACCGCTGTTGATTTAATGCGAAACTGTCGTCGATGTGAAAGTTGTTGGCTCTCACTATCATGAGTCGCCATGGTGTCGATCGTCCCGTTTTCCCGAGTTCTTCAACTGTCAGGCATCGGGTGGGCTGGTCAGGTTGTTTGAGCGGTGGTGAGCCAATCTGCGATCGCCCCAATATGGTTGATTTCGCCATCAGGTGTGATGTTGGCTTGAGCGACCAAGTGAGGGCGATATTTGCCCGTCTTGACCAGAATGGCTTTCATGCCCACGCCCTGTGCTCCTTTAATATCTGCTTCAATATCGTCGCCGATCATCACCACTGCGGCTGCAGGCAACCCGAGTTCATCAAGAACCCGATGATAAAAAGCGGGATTGGGTTTTCCCACAACGACAGCAGACTGGTCCGTGGCATATTCGAGACCAGCGACAAATGCGCCGATATCTAACTGCAGCCCGGCTTCCCACTGCCAGTATTTGCCTCGGTGCAGCGCCATCACCTGGGCCCCCTTCATCATCAATCGAAAGGCCCGATTCATCAGGCGGTAACTCCAGGCGTCACCAATATCACCCACCACAATCACGTCGGCATCGGTATCCGACCAGGTGAATTCGCTAAAGTCTTGCTTGGCGTCTTCAGTGATCAGCGGATAGATTTTGGGGTTGCCCAACTGACGGAGATGTAACACTGCGGCATAGGCGGCAGTCACAATGTCTGAGGGGTCGATCGCGAGTCCCATGGCCTGGAGGCTGGCACTCATCGATTGGGTCGATTGAGTGGTGTTGTTCGTCACGTAGCGATAGGGCAGCCCACTGTTGCGGAGGGCGGCAATTGCGGCCTGCGCGCCCGGCAAGGTGCGATTGGCGGCGTAGAACACGCCATTGAGATCGAGTAAGAATCCTTTCGTCTCGTGAAAAGTTTCCGGTAGCATGGGACTTCGGCCTCTCATGATGGTCTGGCTGCCGCGTTCTCTGAAGCGTAGCGAGATTACTCGTCAGAAAGTGGCTCAACATTGACCGTTCTGTCATCTTATCCATCCCAGTCAGAATCGGGTTGACGGTATGAGGTGGCGGTGGTTTTGGCGTTATGGCAACGGGTGGCATGTCGTTGACCCCTCCATCAGCAAATGCGTATTGGTACACGGGTCAGCTCATGTCTGGAGACACACTGACCCTGCCCCGGCAAGATCCAGGCCTGTTGTATGGGGCAACGGTCTTTACCACGCTGCGAGTTAACGATCACCATCAAGACCAGCGATGGACTGCTAGGGTGGCTCACCAAGCGCGACTGACGCGATCGCTCCAGACCTTTCACTGGGTAGAGCCGAACTGGGCGCAGGTGCGTCAGGGGGCCGAGACCCTGGCGTCCCATTTCCCCGTGCTGCGGGTGACGATATTTCCGGATGGACGAGAGTTGATTTTGGGGCGATCGCTGCCGCCAGATTTGGCGCTGAAACAAACTCAGGGGGTGACGGTGTGGGTTGCCGATGCCGAGGAGTACGGTCGCCCCCTTGCCGCTCACAAGACGGGCAACTATCTGGGCAGCTGGCTAGCGTTGCAGGCGGCTCAACGAGCGGCGGCTCAAGAGGCGGTCTTCGTGGATGATCAGGATCATTGGCTAGAAACCAGTACCGGCAACCTCTGGGGCTGGGCTGCTGGTCAATGGTGGACGCCGCCGCTGACGGCTGGAGTCTTGCCGGGCGTGATGCGATCGCGCCTCTTGCAGGGCCTACAGCAACAACAGCAAACCGTATTGACCGCAGCTTGGACACCTCAACGAGTGAGCCAGTTCTCATTCGTGGCCTATACCAACAGTGTGGTCGAGGTCGTGCCGATTCAGACTGTCCTGCAGGGGGCTTCGTCTGTGAACTACAATCCAGATTATGGAAAAGTAAAGCAATTGAATCTAGCTTGGCAGTCGATTGTCAGCTGAGTTTCTGAAGATGGGTTAACATTAATTAATACTTGTTTTTTCCGTAAGCTTTATCCGTTCTATAGAGAACTGACGATTCAGACTTTGATAACTAAAAGTCGCTTGATAGAAACAGCAATCTTTCTGAAATGTTTGGAGGCATGGCTCCGTGAATAAGCGGTGGAGAAACGCAGGGCTATACGCACTACTCGTCGTAGTTGTCATCGCCCTGGCAACAGCAATTTTCGATAACTCAGGTCAAGAATCCCAGTCCTGGCGCTACACCCGTTTTCTCGACGCTGTCGAGAGTAACCGCATTGAGCGCGTTAGCATCAGCGCTGATCGCTCCCAGGCTCGATTTACCGATCCTGAAAGCAGCAGTCAGGTAACTGTCAACCTGCCCAACGACCCGGACTTGATCAATACCCTGGAAACCAACAACGTTGATATCGTTGTCTTCCCTCAAACCGACGACAGCGCTTTAGTGCGGTTGTTTAGCACCTTACTGATTCCGGTATTGCTGCTGGTCGTTTTGTTCTTTGTCTTGCGGCGGGCTCAGAGTGGCCCTGGCAACCAAGCGATGAACTTTGGTAAGTCTAAGGCTCGAGTCCAGATGGAGCCTCAAACCCAGGTGACTTTTGGCGATGTGGCAGGGATTGAGCAGGCCAAGCTAGAGCTGACTGAGGTTGTTGACTTTCTGAAAAATGCTGATCGCTTCACGGCTGTGGGTGCCAAGATTCCTAAGGGCGTCTTGCTGGTAGGTCCTCCGGGAACGGGTAAAACGCTCTTAGCTCGCGCGGTTGCGGGTGAAGCAGGTGTCCCCTTCTTCAGTATCTCTGGTTCGGAATTTGTCGAAATGTTTGTGGGTGTTGGCGCTTCTCGCGTTCGCGACCTGTTTGAGCAAGCGAAAACGAATGCTCCCTGCATTGTCTTTATAGATGAGATTGACGCAGTGGGTCGTCAGCGGGGTGCTGGCCTCGGCGGCGGCAACGACGAGCGTGAGCAAACGCTGAATCAGCTGCTAACTGAAATGGATGGTTTTGAGGGCAACACTGGCATCATCATCATCGCGGCGACTAACCGACCTGATGTATTGGATTCAGCTCTACTGCGTCCTGGTCGTTTTGACCGTCAAGTGGTGGTTGATCGCCCTGACTTTGCGGGTCGCGCTGAGATTTTGCAGGTGCACGCTCGCGGCAAAACTTTTGCCAAAGACGTTGACCTCGACAAAATCGCCCGCCGGACGCCTGGCTTCACGGGTGCTGATCTGTCCAACCTGCTGAACGAAGCAGCCATTCTGGCAGCTCGCCGCAACCTCACTGAAATTTCGATGGATGAGGTCAATGACGCGATTGATCGTGTCCTTGCTGGCCCTGAGAAAAAAGATCGGGTGATGACCGACAAGCGTAAGGAACTGGTGGCTTACCACGAAGCGGGTCATGCTTTGGTCGGTGCCTTGATTCCTGAATATGACCCGGTGCAGAAAATTAGCATCATTCCCCGTGGTCGGGCCGGTGGTCTGACCTGGTTTACACCCAGTGAGGAGCGGCTCGAATCAGGCTTGCAGTCTCGCTCTTACATGCAAAATGAGATGGCAGTTGCCCTGGGCGGACGCATTGCTGAAGAATTGGTCTACGGCAACGAAGAGGTGACAACCGGTGCCTCTAGTGACCTGCAGCGGGTGGCGCAAGTGGCTCGTCAAATGGTGACGCGCTTCGGCATGAGCGAAAAGCTTGGTCCCGTGGCGTTAGGTCGCCAGCAGGGCAATATGTTCCTTGGCCGTGACATTACAGCGGAGCGCGATTTCTCTGAAGAAACTGCCGCCATCATTGATTCTGAGGTGCGTCAGCTGGTCGATCAGGCCTACGATCGCGCCAAACAGGTCTTGGTAGAAAATCGCTCTGTCCTTGATCAGCTAGCGGCCATGCTGATCGATAAGGAAACCGTCGATGCTCAAGAACTCCAGGATCTCCTGGTAACTAACTCGGTGAAGATGCTGCCCTTGCTTTAAGAGCAGCGGTACATATTTCACTTTGACAGTGAAAATCATGTGATGAATGAGGCTCCTCAGGGAGCCTCATTTTTTGTTGAATGGCTTTGATACCGACTGTCTGCAGGCCAATTCAGCGCGATCGCCAGTCGGATTTTCACTTTTTCGTGAAATCCTCCCCATGAGGGTGAGACTAACCTCATAGAATGGTTAACTGTCGCTTGTAAGAAACCCACCCTATGACTGTTCGCGTTCGCATTGCGCCGAGCCCTACCGGCAACCTGCATATTGGCACCGCCCGGACGGCAGTGTTTAACTGGCTATTTGCGCGCCATCACGGGGGCCAGTTCATCCTTCGGGTAGAAGATACTGATACCGAGCGATCGCGCCCTGAATTTACCGACAACATTACGGCAGGGCTAGAGTGGTTGGGGCTGACGTGGGATGAGGGGCCTTTCTTTCAGTCGCAGCGACTCGATCTGTATCGTCAGGCGATTCAGACCCTCCTAGATCAAGGCTTGGCCTATCGCGCTTACGACACGTCAGAAGAATTGGAGGCGATGCGCACAGCTCAAAAGGCCAAAAAGCAAGCTCCCCGTTATGACAACCGACATCGTCACCTTACCGACGACCAGCAGCGCGCCTTCGAAGCCGAAGGACGTCAGGCCGTTATCCGCTTCAAGATCGCTGACGATCGCATCGTGCAGTGGCATGACTTAGTGCGAGGTGCCATGACCTGGCAAGGCAGCGATCTCGGGGGTGACATGGTCATTGCGCGGGCCTCCTCGGTGGACAGTATTGGCCAGCCCCTCTATAACCTGGCTGTAGTGGTAGATGATCAGGATATGAACATCACCCACGTGATTCGGGGGGAAGACCACATCGCCAATACGGCCAAGCAAATCTTGCTGTATGAAGCCTTGGGTGGCAAAGTGCCCGAGTTTGCTCACACGCCGCTCATTTTGAATCCCTCGGGTCAAAAGCTCTCCAAACGCGATGGTGTGACCTCAATTTCTGATTTTCAACAGATGGGTTTTACGGCCCCGGCCTTAGCCAATTACATGACGCTCTTGGGGTGGTCACCGCCTGACAGTGAAGAACTGTTCACCCTTGAAGCGGCGGCGCCACAGTTTAGTTTTGATCGCGTCAATAAGGCGGGAGCCAAATTCGATTGGGATAAGCTCGATTGGCTTAACAGTCAATACTTGCATAACCGCCCTGCATCCGAGTTGGTGGAAATGCTTATCCCTTATTGGCAAGCAGCGGGTTATGCCTTTGATCTAGAGGTCGATCGCGACTGGTTAACGGCGCTAGCGGGATTGCTGGGGCCGAGTCTGACGAGCTTGTCGGATGCGGTTGAGCAGGGTCGCTTTTTCTTTGCGGAAGTCATGGACTACTCTGAAGCCGCAACCAAACAGCTGCATCAAGACGGGGTCGCTGAATTACTCACGGCCACGCTGGGTCAATTGCAGGCCGGTGCTTCCCTAGAGTCTTTAGAGACGGTGAAGGCGTTAGTGACCGATGTCGTGAAGGCCCAGGGCATCAAGAAGGGACTGATGATGAAGTCGATGCGGGCAGCCCTGATGGGCGACATGCAAGGTCCGGATTTGACGGAGTCTTGGCTAATTTTGCATCAGCGGCAATTTGATATACCGCGACTCAAAAAAGCTGTAGAGCTGGCTCAAAGTAGCGGCAGCTGACCTACAATCCGGTTGGAAGGGTTAAGGGGGCAAGTATTTCTATGTATCGAGCACGGATTGCTGGTCGCCTAGTGATGGGACTCGTACTTGGCAGTTTGAGTCCGCTGGTAATCGATATTCTGCGAGAGTTACCTGTCTCAGCTCAGGCTGACGTCCTGACCCTGGCGTCTGGATTCACGCCTAACCCGACAGTTTTAGTGGGTACCGGCGGCGGCGATCGCCCAGCGGCTGAAGTGGTTAACACGCGAAACAGTCCTACGGGCCCTTGTTTGGGTTTTATCTCGACTCAGCCCCACGAAGAAGTCACGCTGGATAGCCGATTCTCGAATCTGGAAATACGGGTGGAGGCTGACCTCGATACGACCTTGATTGTGGCAGGGCCAGATGGTGTTTGGTGCAACGATGACAGTGGTAGCCATAATCCAGCTATTGCGGGCGAGTGGCTGGCGGGCAGCTATCGCATCTGGGTGGGCAACTACCAAGCCGGAGAGGTGCCCCGCTACGAGTTATCGATTACGGATAATCTTTGAACCTTCGGTGCCAAGACAATATCCTTCGGTGAAGCAGGTGGCTGATGCGTTCACAAACCCTAATCGCAGTGGCCGATGTGGCAAAGGCGAGCCGTTGGTATCAAACCCTGCTGGAGTGCGATCGCATCCACGGCGGAACAGCATATAGTCGACTGGCGATGCCAGGAGAATCCGATTTCTTTCTACAATTGCATGTCTGGAATGAGCATGATCATCCGAATCTTGGCGATCCAATGGCAGCTGCCCACGGCTACGGTGTCTTGCTGTGGTTTTTGGTGGATGATTTTGCGGCGGCTGTGACTCGTGCTCAGCAAATGAAGGCGGAAATTGTTACGCCGCCCCACGTTAATCCTTTGGCCCACCATCAGGAATGTTGGCTCCGTGATTTGGACGGTTACAT
>CALCPB010000801.1 GCA_937897665.1 uncultured Halomicronema sp.
GGGCTGGTATTTCCGTGAAACGACTATGATACGCATCTTTTGGGTGTAATTTTTCTCGACAAAGCCTGAAAGCATTAGCTCGGAAGGATTGTTTTATCCTTCCGAGCTAATGGTGGGGTTCGATTCCCTCTACCCACTGGCAAAGTGTTCAGCCTGTCTCTTTAACCAGACTCGCTGTTAAGCGGCGTATTCATGGTCATGTTTCACGCTGTCGACAGCGGAACAAGTTGAGTCGCTAAGGCGATCGCTAACTCCGGTTAATGCATTGCGAGCTGTAGTACCTTTCTGAAATCGCCAGCCACACGATGTCTAGTCGTCGTCATTTGGATGGACGGCAGGTAAGGTGGGCGGTGGAGCCTGATCGGCTTCATCATCCGTTCTGGCCACCTGAGTCACATAGACCTCAACATCTTGTTGAATAATCTCTTCAACCTGATTCGCGAAAGACATGAAGGCCTCGCGGTGAGAGGGATATTTCACATACGGGCCACTCAGCTGCGAAAACTGCCAGCCATAGGTTTTGAGCGATTCCACTGTGCGGCGATAGTGATACCAGCGTTCACCGTAGTGAAAGAACTCTTCAACCGCAGCACTGACGGCAACCACAGCACTCAGACCAATGGTGATGGATTGCTTCGTCTGCCAGAGGATTTTGCGCTCGGGATCCACGTTGATGCCAATCAAAATAGGGACAATAACGCCCAAGATGATGGCTGAGAGGCGCAGGCGATAGTGGCGATCGCGCGACACGTTCGCTTTTTTTTCCATCCACAGCACTTGATCGAGCCAGCGTGAATTCAAAAATTTTCGTTGCACATCGGTGAGATCAAGTTGACCAAACAAGTCCTTGAAATCTTCTTTGAGAAATTCGGTATAGGGGTCTTTTTTCGCCATCGGTTCACCCAGATTGCTGTAGTTGCTGCTGCGATAGTGAGCGCCAATCTCTTTTGTAAACGGGAATGCGATCGTAATTTCCGTTTATGGTGAATTGTTTATGTTTAGTCAACAGATGTTGTGATGGCCACAAATATCGTTAGGAGGATTGCGCGATCGCCTGCCCCGCTAGCCACCCAGTCGTCCACGCGCTCTGAAAGTTGAAGCCCCCCGTGACGCCGTCAATATCCAGCACTTCACCCGCTAAAAAGAGACCCGGACAGCGACGGCTGGCCAGAGTCTTAAAATCAACTTCAGCCAGTTTGATCCCGCCGCAGGTAACAAACTCATCCTTAAAGACGCCCTTACCCTCAATGGCAAAGGTGCCGCGACAGATAGCCTCGACCAATTGATTGAGCGCTTTTTTGGGCAGGTTCGCCCAGGTCACCGCCTCATCTAACCCTGCTTGGGCGACCCAATAGCGCCAGAGTCGTTTGGGTACCTCTAGCGGGCAGTGGTTAGCGATCGCCCGTTTAGGCACCGTATCCTTAGCCGCCAGCAATGTGGCTCGCACTTGGTCTAGCGTCATTGCTGGCAGCCAATTCACCTTCAGCTCTCCCCGATAACGCGCCTCATGCAGCAGGCGAGCCCCCCAGGCTGAGAGCTTCAGCACCGCTGGCCCACTCAGCCCCCAGTGGGTAATCAGCAGCGGACCAGTTTGGGGCAACGGTTTCGCCCCCGGCACCACCAGCTTGACAGCCACCGGATCGACCGCCACCCCGGCTAATTGCCGCAGCGCCCGGTCGGGAATGTTGAAGGTAAACAGCGAGGGTACCGGCGGCACGATGGTATGCCCCAGGGCGGTAGCGATACGATGGCCTTGGGGACTGCTGCCCGACGCCAGCAGCAGGCGAGCGCACCGGAGCTGCTCCCGCGATCGCAGGGGGACGACAAAACCTGACGCTGTCCGTTCCACACCAGTCACTGCCGACTTCGGGCGCACGGTCACGCCAACTCGCCGCGTCTCCGCCATCAGACAATCTACAATGGTGGCAGAGTCATCGGTGGTAGGAAACATGCGGCCATCCGCCTCGGTTTTGAGCCGCACGCCTCGGCGCTGATACCAGGCCACCGTATCGCGCGGCTGAAATCGGGTAAATGCGCCCCGTAGCGCCTTGCCCCCGCGTGGGTAATGTTGTACGAGCAGCGCCGGATCAAAGCAGTGATGCGTGACATTGCAGCGGCCACCGCCCGAAATCCGCACTTTACCCAAGGGTTCTGGGGCCGCCTCTAAGAGCATCACTTGGGTTTGAGGAGCAGCTTCGGCACAGGCGATCGCCCCAAAAAAACCGGCGGCCCCACCCCCAATCACAATCACCCGCAACCTTACACTCATTTGCATATCACCCAAATATTCTGAGCGCGTACTTCATCTTGTC
>CALCPB010000802.1 GCA_937897665.1 uncultured Halomicronema sp.
AAAGACGCGGCCAAAGCAGCTAAAGCGGCTCCAGTCGATAGTCCGAAGATTCTCTTGGCGGTGGCCACTAAAGGCGGCGGCTTGGTCAATCAGCACTTTGGTCATGCCAAGGAATTCATGATTTACGAAGTGGATGCCACCGAAGCCAATTTCATCGGGCACCGCAAAGTGGCCGACTACTGCCAGGGCGGTTACGGCGAAGAAGCCGCGCTTGACGGCATCATCAGCACCGTCGCTGACTGTAAGGCTGTGCTGGCCGCCAAGGTTGGCCCCTGCCCGCAAAAAGAGCTGAAAAAAGCGGGCCTGCAGGTCGTGGAAGCCTACGACGTGATCGAGACTGTGGCCCGCCAGTTCTACGACGAGCATGTCTTGGCGGCGTAGCTGCTCCTAGGACTGCACTCCGGTGCAGTCCGTCTGCCTCAATCCTGTTCACCCCACGAGGAATCGAGCCATGACATACGCCATCACCAGTGACTGTATTCGCTGCGATCGCTGCCTCTCGGCTTGCCCCACCGGCGCGATCGAGACGAATGGAACGAATGTGTGGATTGAGGTTGATCGCTGCAACCAGTGTGAGGGGGCCTATGGGGTTCCCCAATGCTGGTCGGTGTGCCCCACTAACGAAGGCTGTGTGCCGCTGACGACTGGCGTCGCTGCCCTCGCGGCTTCCAGTGCGCCGACCAACGATTACTGGACGGCTTGGTTCGCCAAATATACCCAGATGGTGGAGCGTCTCAAAGGGACGCAGCAGTCGGGTTATTGGCGGCAGTGGTTTGACGACTATGCCCAACGGCTGCAACAACTGCAGGCCTAAGCCTTGCCGGTTACCGGCCCTGAACTGTCCGTTTGCCTCGAATGCCTGACCCCCCAACCCTTTATTGCTAGCGCGGAGATTGTGATGGTTATTTATTTAGACAACAACGCCACCACCCGAATTGACCCAGCTGTGGTGGAGGCGATGCTGCCTTACCTGACCGAGCTGTATGGCAACCCTTCGTCAATGCACAGCTTTGGGGGCCAGGTCGGGGCATCGGTGCAAGATGCGCGCGAAAAGGTCGCCGCTCTGCTCGGTGCCGAAGATACCGAAATCATTTTCAATAGCTGCGGCAGTGAAGGCAACAATACTGCCATTCACGCGGCGCTGGCAGCCCAGCCCGAGAAGCGCCACATCGTCACCACCGCTGTCGAGCACCCAGCCATTCTGAATGTGTGTAAGCACTTGGAAAAGAAGGGCTACACCGTGACTTACCTCTCGGTGGATGGGCGTGGTCAGCTTGACCTGATGGAGCTAGAAGCTGCCCTGACCGGCGGCACGGCCCTCGTCACTACGATGTACGCCAACAACGAAACGGGAGTCATTTTCCCGGTTGAAGAGATTGGGGCGATCGCCCATGAATACGGTGCCACCTTCCACGTTGACGCCGTGCAGGCGGTGGGCAAAGTTGCGATTGACCTGAGCACCAGCAACATCGACTTGCTCACGCTCTCCGGTCACAAGCTGCATGCCCCCAAAGGGATTGGCGCACTGTATGTGCGACGCGGCTTCCGGTTCCGGCCCTTCCTGCTCGGGGGGCACCAAGAACGGGGCCGTCGGGCCGGGACGCAAAATGTGCCGGGCATCGTCGCCCTGGGCAAAGCGGCCGAACTGGCCCAACGCGACCTGCGCAATGCCCCTAAGGAAGCTTGGCTGCGTGACTGCCTAGAGCGCGAACTGCTGGCCAACATTCCTGACTGTGAGGTCAACGGTGGTGGCTCGCCCCGGTTGCCCAACACCACCAACATTGGCTTCAAATACATCGAAGGCGAAGCCATTCTCTACATGCTTAACCGCGAAGGCATCTGCGCTTCCTCGGGCTCGGCCTGTACGTCTGGTTCCCTCGATCCGTCCCATGTGCTGACGGCAATGGGTTTGCCTTACACCATCTTGCACGGCTCGATTCGCTTCAGCCTGTCGCGCTTCACTACCGAAAGCGATGTGCAGCATGTGCTGGCGGTGATGCCCGGCATTGTTGAAAAACTGCGGGCGATGTCGCCTTTCAACAACGACCAGGCCGAGTGGCTGCAGGAACGCGACGTGGCTGTTGCCACGTAACCTTTGCCTCGCCCCTGCCGATCCATTTCACGTCCACCCTGTTCACCCTCACCCCCCGAAACTGCCATGTGGGACTACTCAGAAAAAGTACTCGACCTGTTCTATAACCCCCTCAACCAGGGGGCCATTGAAAATCCTGATCAGCCTGATGTAGCAGTGTTCTATGGCGAAGTGGGCAGCATTGCCTGCGGGGATGCCTTGAGACTGCACCTCAAGGTTCAGGTGTCAGCGGATGAAATTTTAGATGCCCGGTTCCAAACCTTTGGCTGCACGAGCGCGATCGCCTCTTCCTCGGCTCTGACCGAAATCATCAAGGGCAAAACGTTAGACGAAGCGCTCAACATCTCGAATCAGGACATTGCTGACTTTCTCGGCGGTCTGCCCGAAGCCAAGATGCACTGCTCGGTGATGGGGCAAGAGGCGTTAGAAGCTGCCATCTATAAATATCGCGGTATCGAAGTTGAACATCACGAAGATGACGAAGGTAGCCTGGTTTGCCAGTGCTACGGCATCACCGAACCCAAAATTCGCCGGGTGATCATCGAAAACGACCTCGCCGATGTTGAGCAAGTTACTAACTATATCAAGGCCGGTGGCGGCTGCGGCTCCTGCTTGGCGGGCATTGAAGACATCCTGATCGAAGTACAGCAAGAGCGCGACGCTGTCCCTGGTCGGGTGGCGGCTGAAATCGCGATCGCCCAGATTGACGAAACCGCCGCGCCCCGCCATCTCACCACCGTGCAAAAAATCAAGCTGATTCAGCAGGTGTTGGATACCGAGATTCGGCCCATCCTCATCGCCGACGGCGGTGATGTGGAACTGTTTGACGTCGCGGGCGATCGCGTCCAGGTCACGCTCAAAGGTGCTTGCGGCGGCTGCGCCAGCAGCACTGCCACGCTCAAAAATTCCATCGAGGCCAAGTTAAAGGATCTGGTCTTACCCAGCCTCACGGTGGAAGAAGTTCCTGCCCTTTAGATTGGGCCTGCCTCCGTACGGGCGAGGCATTCGGGCATCAGCGTTATGGGTCGCACCAGTCCGTTGTCAACCGAATGCCTCGCCCCTGCAACCCTCTACTCCTCGTTTCCTAACCCCCATGAACATACTTTCGACAGCCCGTCACTTCGGGCGATCGCCACCCGCCTGACCCCGAAGTCTCCAGAAATCAACTTTTCACCCTTGATTTCTGATTCCGAAGTCTGAACTCCCTTCTCACCTTTGTTCACTACACACCACGGAGAATTCTCCCCATGAGACAGATTGCATTTTACGGAAAAGGCGGTATCGGCAAATCCACCACTTCACAAAACACCATCGCTGGGATGGCCGATCGCCAACGTATCATGATCGTTGGCTGTGACCCGAAGGCTGACTCCACCCGCTTGATGCTCCACAGCAAAGCTCAGACCACCATTCTGCACTTGGCTGCTGAGCGTGGCGCGGTTGAAGATCTCGAACTCGAAGAAGTGCTCCTCACCGGTTACAAAGACGTCAAGTGCGTCGAGTCGGGTGGTCCTGAGCCGGGTGTTGGTTGCGCCGGTCGGGGCATCATCACCGCCATCAACTTCCTCGAAGAAGAAGGCGCTTACGAAGATCTCGATTTCGTTTCCTACGACGTACTAGGCGACGTGGTTTGCGGCGGTTTTGCGATGCCCATTCGGGAAGGCAAAGCCCAAGAAATCTACATCGTTTGTTCCGGTGAAATGATGGCCATGTATGCGGCCAACAACATCGCCCGAGGCATTCTCAAGTACGCTCACTCCGGTGGTGTGCGCCTCGGCGGCTTGATCTGTAACAGCCGTAATGTTGACCGGGAAATTGAGCTGATCGAAGCCCTCGCTGCGAAACTCAACACCAAGATGATTCACTTTGTGCCCCGCGACAACATCGTGCAGCACGCTGAACTCCGCCGCATGACGGTGATTGAGTACGCGCCCGATAGTAAGCAAGCCGAAGAATATCGCACTTTGGCGCAGAAGATCGAAGACAACAAGGACTTGACCATCCCAACGCCCATCTCGATGGACGAACTAGAGGAGCTCTTGGTTGAGTTCGGCCTCTTGAACGGTGACGAAGAGTACCAGAAGGCACTCGAAGCTGACAAGGCCGCTGCCGCTGTCTAGACCGTTTTGCTGAAGAAATCGGGTCGCGCTGAGCGGCCTCTAACCCAGCCGAACAGCGCCCCGGTTTCTGACTTCCTCTCCACTCACTCACCCTACCTAAGAGGGCACCATGACCACCGTAGAAGATCGCAAAGCGCTCGTCCAGGAAGTCCTGGAAGCGTATCCCGCCAAAGCTAAAAAGAGCCGCTCCAAGCACCTGAACGTAACCGAAGAAGGCGCATCTGACTGCGGCGTCAAGTCCAATAAAAAGTCTGTTCCTGGCGTAATGACCACCCGTGGCTGTGCCTATGCAGGGGCTAAGGGTGTGGTCTGGGGGCCGGTTAAAGACATGATTCACATCAGCCACGGCCCAGTGGGCTGCGGCTACTACTCCTGGTCTGGTCGGCGTAACTATTACATCGGCACCACGGGGGTTGATACCTTTGGCACGATGCAGTTCACCTCTGATTTCCAAGAGCGTGACATCGTGTTTGGGGGTGACAAAAAGCTCGACAAATTGATTGATGAACTCGAAGTGCTCTTTCCCCTCAGTAAGGGCACCACGATTGAATCGGAATGTCCGGTGGGCCTCATCGGTGATGACATCGAAGCCGTTGCCCGTAAGCAAGCCAAGAAAACTGGCAAGCCGGTGGTTCCCGTGCGTTGTGAAGGCTTCCGCGGCGTGTCGCAATCGCTGGGTCACCACATTGCCAACGACACCGTGCGAGACTGGGTACTACCCAAGGCCGATGAGTATCGACAAACCCCGGAAGGGTTTGAGCCGGGTCCCTACGATGTCAACATCATTGGTGACTACAACATCGGTGGTGATGCTTGGCCCAGCCGCCTCTTGCTAGAGGCGATCGGCCTGCGCGTTATCTGTCAGTTCTCTGGCGATGGCACCTTCAATGAAGTGGTGATGACGCCCCTGGCGAAGATGAACCTGATCCACTGCTATCGCTCGATGAACTATATCTGCCGCTTCATGGAAGAGAAGTATCAGATCCCTTGGTTGGAGTACAACTTCTTTGGCCCCACCCAAATCGCCAAGTCGCTGCGCAAAATTGCGGCTCAGTTTGACGAAACCATCCAAGCGAAAGCGGAAGAAGTCATCGCCAGCTTCCAGCCTCGGATGGACGCCATCCTGGATAAGTATCGTTCTCGTCTCGAAGGTAAGGAAGTGATGATGATGGTGGGTGGCCTGCGGCCTCGCCACGTTGTCCCCGCCTTTGAAGACTTGGGGATGAAGGTGATCGGCACCGGCTATGAATTCGGTCACGGTGATGACTACAAGCGCACTGCTGACTACGTCAGCGAAGGCACCGTCATCTATGACGACGTCAGTGGCTTTGAGTTTGAAGAACTCGCCAAGAAGATGAAGCCCGACCTGATCGCCGCTGGTATTAAAGAGAAGTACGTCTTCCAGAAGATGGCTCTGCCCTTCCGCCAGATGC
>CALCPB010000803.1 GCA_937897665.1 uncultured Halomicronema sp.
GAGTCGAAATATAGGAATACAGCATTATTTTTGAACGATACTTTTACCGCCATCATTCATGCAGCAGCCTGAATCAGTTCCCTAGCTTACCCTGCCCCATCTTCAAGATCTTTATGCCGCCGAGCAGTTGACGCCCTCCCAACTGGTTAAAACCATCGCGGGCAATTTGGCGAGCCGGGGCGACGATGGTATTTGGATTACAACCCTGGCGATCGCGGCGCTGCTGGCACGGGCCGACGAGCTGGAAAGCATTGCCCCAGCGCAGCGGCAGCATTACCCCCTGTGGGGCATCCCCTTTAGTGTCAAAGATTGCATTGATGTGGCCGGATTGCCGACTTCGGCAGCCTGTCCGGCCTTTGCCTATGAGGCGACTCAAACGAATCCCGTCATCCAAGCGCTGATGGATGCTGGCGCTATCCTCATTGGCAAAACCAATTTAGACCAGTTTGCCACTGGGTTAGTCGGCATCCGCACGGGCTATACGATGCCGGGTGGTTCCAGTTCGGGGGCGGCGCTGTCGGTGGCCGGGGGGCTAGTGTCCTTCGCCATTGGCACGGATACGGGGGGCTCGGGTCGGGTACCAGCGGCGATGAACAATATTGTGGGGCTGAAACCCACGCGGGGGCTGCTCAGCACTCGGCATACGGTAGAAGCCTGCAAGACGTTGGATTGTCTGTCGATTTTTGCCTTGACCGCAACGGATGCCGACACCGTTTTCCAGCTGACCCAAGGGTTAGATCCAGACCATTCCTTTTCTCGTGATCTGGCCTTGCAACCCCAGCCGCTTCCGGTCTATGACCCCCCGCAATCCTTCTGTTTTGGGGTGCCCCGGCCTGAGCAACGAGAATTCTTTGGCAATGGGGAAGTGAAAACCCGTTATGAGAAGGCGATCGCGACGCTCACCACCCTCGGCGGCACTGGCGTCGAAATCGATTACACCCCTTTTTTGCAAGCCAATGAGCTGCTGTTTAACGGCGCTTGGGTGGCGGAGCGATATGCTTCGGTCGGTCAATTCATTGAGGCGAATCCAGCAGCGGCGTTTCCCATTACTCAGCAGATTCTGATGCAGGCCAAAACCCTGACAGCGGTGGAAGCTTTTGAGGGACTGTATGCGGTGGAAGCGTTAACACGAACAGTACAGCCTTTGTGGGAGGCGATCGATTGCTTGGTGGTGCCGCCCACGGGAACTGCCTATCGCATTGATGAAATCGAGGCGGATCCCCTACGGCTCAATGCGAACTTGGGCTACTACACCAATTTTGTGAACTTGCTAGATTTGGCCGCGATCGCCCTGCCCAGCGGCTTTCAATCCAACGGCATTCACACCGGGGTCACGCTGATTGCGCCCCCCTGGCACGAAGCCTATTTGGTGAGCCTGGGGTCGGCATTCCAGCAGCAGCAGGATATCCAACTGGGCGCGACAGCCTTTACCACGCAGCATCTTGCTCCGCTGACTGACTGATTTTGATGCCCTCAGGAAACATGGCAACCTCAAAAGAAAAATCCCCTCACACTGGCAACGGTTTCGTGGGGTCGCGCTAGCGCTCTTGCGCAGTCATGCCCGACGGGTTTGATAATGATGGTAGTTCTCTATGTTCAGCTAATGGCTAATGCCTTTATCTCGCTCAAACGACTGCCCTACAACGATTTAGCTTGGCATGTTGAAATTAGTGCTAGCAATGGTTATTTTTCGGGGGTTCAAGACTTCTACACTTATCCAGAGAATTTAGATGTTCTTGGAGCTGATTTTTACAAGTTTCCGCAAAGCATTCAAGACGAGGTGCGGTTTGAGTTAGGTGATCGAACTGGCAAATGGGCTCACTTCGTGCTTGTTCGAGCTTTTATATTCGATTCAGTTGGTCATGCTGCCATTGAATTTGCTGTTGATAACAATGCAACGTCACCTAACCATGCTCAAACGAGTTTCTTTATTCGGACTGAAGTTGCTGCCATCAATAATCTTGGACAACAACTTCGAGCATGGGTTGTTGCACATGATGCGCCGCTGATTTGGTCGTCTCCCGCTGTCTAACCTTTCATTGCACGGCGCGACAAGTCAGCATGAGGAGGTTGCTGGCATCCCATAAATATCGCCATCCAAGACCGTGAGTGAGACGCCCACTCTCCGTTACCGACGAGATATCCGCTGGTGTCATCCACTTGCCTAAAGTTCAATTTATACCCAAAATCAGCAACGCCTGGCGTTTGAAGCGTTTTGTCAGTCAACTGGCAGGTGAGCTAGAACGCCGGAGATAAGAGGGTAATCAGGCATAAACTCGTCACGGCTAGAAATAACCAAGATAGACCCGCCAGATACATCGGTTTTGCGCCCAGCTGAGTTAGACGCACCATGTTCGTCTCCAGTCCCATCGCTGCTAGCGACATACATAGCAAAACTTGGTTTATGCCTATCACCGATGTTTTAAGCGGCGCAGG
>CALCPB010000804.1 GCA_937897665.1 uncultured Halomicronema sp.
GCTTTTGGTGCACCGCATAGGGAAAGCCATCGCAAAAGTGCTGGTAGAGAGGCCGCTAGGTTGGTCGTCTTGTGTCAAAGCAGCGGTATTTGGTCAGCGATCGCCGCGATAAAATAGCCCTGGTCTCAATTAAGACCAGGACTGTGGGGGGAGTGTCGCTAAACTTTTAAGTCGGGCATTACCCGGCTAGAGCTGGGCTCACACCCAGTTGACTGCCGTGATCGCGCCGCTGCCGCCGAGGTTCACCACCATTTTGCTGATATCGGTCTGGTCAATTTCAACCAAGCCTGCTTCACCATCATTGGTCATCACGATGTCGAGGCTCCCTAAGAAGGCACTATCAGCACCATAGAGATCGATGGAACCTGCTTCCTCAGTATCTAGGAAGCCCACGCTAGCGATATCCACCAGTTCGTCCCAGGTGAACTCCAAGGTGCCGCCCCCGGCGTTGTCATCAGGGTTCGAGCGATCGCCATCTTCCGAGAGAATCAAGACCAAGCCAGCCGTATCGCTGCTTAAATCGTCGTCGCCCCCGGTGGGATTCGCCGAGTCAAACAGCATGGCTGCTAGACCATCGGTCGTGATAGTTAAGCCCGAGAACTGGTCGCTTACTACAGTGCCAGCAGTCAGACCGGGGCCTTCAAAGTCCAAGCTGATCGGTGCGGTTACCGTTAGTTCAGGGGCGACTTCAAACTGGCTGACGATGCGGGGCGTCAAATTGAGTACGGCTTGAGGATCAGCCAGCAACTCTGCTTCGCTGTAGGCATCAAGGCCGTAGGTGGTAACGGTGAGCTGCTGAGTGTCAGCATCAATATCCAGCTCAGTCCAGCTGTAGGTGTGGGCTGATACGTAGTCGCCCTGCAGCAGTGTGGCGTTGACGAGGCCATCGGCGATCGCCAAGTTATTGTCCAACCCGACTGGGTCGTAACCCAACACATCGGTTTGTGCAATCAATAGCTGCTCTACAAAGTCATCCTTATCGTTGGGAATATCATCCAGGTCAGGGGCGACAGGCAACGCGTCGTAAAAGGCTTGTTGCTCCGGGGTAATCAGGCCAAACGCGGAGGCGAGACCAACCACATTAGGGCCAAACCGACCGTCAAAAAAGGCGACCGGGCCAGTGACAATCTCAAAGGCACTGGTGGCAATCTGCTCCTGACCGGGCCCGACCTGATAGGTCAGGTTATTGACAATCGTGCCGTGGAAGTCGCCCGCCATAAACACCACATTGTCAATCTCGTTTTGATCAATGAAGCTCAGCAGTTCTGTCCGCTCAGCGGCATAGCCCTCGAAGCGATCTTCGGCATTAGCGACGCCAAAGTTCTGAATGGGTTCGGGGATAACGACGAACTTCCAGGTGGTGCCGTCGGCTTCGGCGGCTAACAAGTCAGCTTTCAATAGATCAAGCTGAGCGCGGCCCAGCAGGGTGCGGCTGGGATCAAATGCCTGTACGAGAAACTCCGTGGGGTCGGCAATGATTGCCGGGGCTAACTGCGCATCACGGAAGGCGCGACTATCGGTCACAAAGAGCGCCGCGTCGCTGCCAAAGGACTGCGATCGATAGAGCTGGCGTTCGCCATCGGTGCGGGCATCGTCTGGCGTGTCGTAAAACTGCTCGCGAATCGGCTGATACTCCTGATATGCCTGCAGTGCGTCTTCGTAAGCCTGGGTATCGTTGACGAACTCGACCTCATCGGTGAACAGCGGATCGGGGGAAGAGCCGATATCTGGCGCATCGGGCGATTCACCTGGTGCTGCGCCCCCCGCAAAGTTGTCCACCAGTTCGTGATCGTCGATGGTGGTGAACATGGCCGTGGTGGCTTGCAAATCAGACGTTGCGCTCAGGCCAAAGCGGGGACTCAGCACTTCGCTGTGCTTGATGCGAAACTCTTCCAGCGTGCGAGCTTGAGTCACACCCGGCAGCGCTGGCGTTTCGATGTCGGCATAAATCGTGTCGCCCAGCTTGACGAAGACATCCAGATTGCTCTCAGCCGCTGAACTTAGAATGGGGTAAGGCGGTGCTTGCTGCCAGTCACCGGCAATGCCAAAGGTAAGACCGGCGAATTCACCCGGTTCGGCGGCGGTTACAAAGCGGCCCGTTTCTGAGTTCCCCGCCGCATCCACAACGCGGAAGAAGTATTCGGTACCGGAGTCTAGACCATCTACATCGACTTTAACGGGCACGTCTTTGGCAGTTACAGGGGTGATCGCAGTCCCGACAATGGTAGAGAAATCAGCGGTAGTGGAATATTCAAACGTGACATCTCCCAAAGCAGTACTGCGAGTCCACAGCACGACAGAATCTTGACTCACATCACCACTGGCGACGCCGTTAGGCAAGGTGTCGGTTACATCCACGTACACTA
>CALCPB010000805.1 GCA_937897665.1 uncultured Halomicronema sp.
GCCTTGGCCAGCTCGGGAATATAACTGGCCACCTGACCCTGGTTTAAGTCGCGATATTGCTGATGCAGTTGGTCTAAAAAAGCTTGAATGTCGGGCATAGCAGGACGTCACCAAACGCGCGAAAATGATAGCCTCGCAGGGGCTGCTTGCCAAACCATATCAGCTTGCCAGGGGTCATTCTGCCGGCAATCAAGAATTTATTCGGTGGTGAAATATCCCCCCACGACAACAGGCAACCCGCTACAATCAACGGCGTTGAGCAAGACGGGCTTCTCCATGGCAGCACAGGCAAAAATTGGCATCATCGGCGGCAGCGGCCTCTACCAAATGGAGGCGCTCACTGAGGTGGAGGAAGTGTCGGTGGAGACGCCCTTTGGCCCGCCATCTGACGCCCTGATCGTCGGCACGTTGGAGGGAGCAAGGGTAGCTTTCTTAGCTCGCCACGGCCGCCATCACACCCTGATGCCGTCAGAGTTACCCTTTCGGGCCAACATTTACGCCATGAAGCAGCTTGGGGTGGAATACCTGGTTTCGGCATCGGCGGTGGGTTCCCTTAAAGCCGCTGCCAAACCGTTGGATATGGTAGTGCCCGATCAATTCATCGATCGCACCAAAAACCGTGTTTCCACCTTTTTTGGCGAGGGCATTGTCGCCCACATTGCCTTTGGCGATCCGGTCTGTGGGGCGTTGGCCAAGGTGATTGCCGATGCCGCGACGCAGCTCAATTTGCCCGATGTCACTCTGCATCGCGGCGGCACCTACGTCTGTATGGAAGGCCCAGCCTTTTCGACCAAGGCGGAGTCGAACCTCTATCGCAGTTGGGACGCGACGGTAATTGGCATGACGAATTTGCCCGAAGCCAAGCTGGCGCGCGAGGCCGAAATCGCCTACGCCACCCTGGCGCTCGTCACCGACTACGACTGCTGGCACCCTGACCACGACAGCGTCACTGTCGAGATGGTGATTGGCAACCTGCAAAAAAATGCCCAAAATGCCCAAGATGTCATCCGCGCTGTGGTGAAATCACTAGCAACTTCACCGCCCCCATCCGACGCCCACGACGCCCTGAAATACGCCATCATTACCCCCCTTGACCAAGCGCCCGAGGCAACCCTGGAGAAGCTCGAACTGCTGCTGAAGAAGTATCGGTAGGCGCATAAGCAGAACTTTCAATCAGTCTCTAGCTGAGTCACCCGCTCTTCTAGCTGCCGCAGGTCTTGCCTGATCTCGATCGCCAACGTGGCCAAATTATCAAACTGTTCTTCCAGCGATAGCTCGTCAAGGCCGTCGACGGGGCTAGTGGGTGATGTGGGTGGCGGCAGCGAGCGGCCTGACACCTGGGCTTCTAGGCGCGTGATTTGCGATCGCACCCGTGACAATTCTGATTCCAGGCGATCGACCCGCGATTCCAGGCGAATATTCGAGCCTTGGGCCAGGCCGCTGACGGTGAGGCCCAGCCAACACAGCAATCCGCATATCACCAGCAATAGACTTCTTCTCATGTCAATCCCTAGTTCTGAATGGCTGGGGTCAGCGTGCGGACGATCGCGACGCGGCCATAGCGGGGGTCGATCTCTAGGCCCCACACTTGCACCGGTGGCTGACTGGGGTGAATTGTGGATGTCGTCGATTCGCCGGGACTCAACGTCAGACAGGCGTCGAACACCGCTTTGCGGAGTTCCAATGGCAAAAAGGCAGTTTCGCCCATCGTCAATGCCGCCTCGTTTTGAAACGACAGCTTGCCCTCATGGTTAAGGATGCCAGCCGCAGCCGGACATTCATCACAAAAGCTGACGGCCAAAAACCAGCGGGCATCGGCAATGCGATCGAACACGCGAGCCGGTTTCGGGTGTTGTAAAACTCGGTAGCCGCCCTCAACCGAAATGATCGTGCCGTCTAAAAAGCCACAGACCATCCCCATCGCTGGGTCGTCCATTTCGTCCTCCCTGCTGCGCAAGCGGTTCAGCCGATTCTAGCAAGCAGTGACTGGGTCCGTATTAGGAGCGATCGCCACTCCCCCTCCACCCGTCCGTCCGGTTTAGAACTGACGACTCCATTCCTTGGGCCAGCGCTCGACCACCACCTTCGTTTGCGTAAAGAATTCCACTGCATGGGCGCTCTGCCCGTGCAGATCACCAAAGAAACTCTCCTTCCAGCCACTGAAAGGAAAGAACGCCATCGGCGCGGCCACCCCAATGTTGATGCCAATGTTGCCGGCTTCTGCCTCATAGCGAAACTTGCGCGCCGCTGCCCCACTGCTGGTAAATAGACAGGCCATGTTGCCCCAAGGACTTTGGTTGACCAGCGCGATCGCCTCGTCAATGGTTTCCACATGCATCAGGCCGAGCACGGGGCCAAAGATTTCCGTGCGGGCGATTTCACCCTCGGTGGGCACGTCTTGCAGCACCGTGGGTCGGACAAAGTGCCCTTGTTCCAAGCCTGCGATATCGGGCTGACGACCATCCACCAGCACCTTGGCCCCTTCGTCCGCCCCCGTTTGAATCAGAGACTCAATCCGCGCTTGGCTCTGCGCGGTAATCACCGGCCCCATTTGCACATCCGCCTCTAGACCATTGCCGGTGATGCGACTCGCCGCCGTGGCTGCGATCGCCTCAGTAAAGTCGGCCCGAGCTGCGCCCACGGTCACCGCTAGCGAAGCGGCCAAACAGCGCTGCCCGGCACAGCCAAAGGCACTATCGGCCACGATGCGGGTGGTCATCTCCATGTCCGCATCGGGCAGCACAATCACGGGATTTTTGGCTCCGCCCTGACACTGCACCCGTTTGCCGTTGGCGGCGGCTTGGGCGTAGATGTACCGCGCCACGGGCGACGAGCCGACAAAGCTAATGGCCCGAATGTCGGGATGCTGCAAAATCGCGTCCACCGTCTCTTTCGCGCCGTTTACCAAATTCACCACACCAGGCGGAAAGCCTGACTGATCGATCAGGTCAAAAATTTTCTGCATCGTCAAGGGCACTTTCTCCGACGGCTTGACGAGGTAGGTGTTGCCGCAGGCGATCGCGTAGGGCATAAACCAAAACGGAATCATGGCGGGAAAGTTGAAGGGGGCGATCGCCGCCGCGACGCCCAGCGGCTGCCGCACCATAAATTCATCAATGCCGCGAGCAATGTCTTCCGAATAAGTGCCCTGCATCAGGGTGGGAATACCGCAGGCGACTTCCACATTTTCAATCGCGCGCTGCAGCTCGCCCCGCGATTCTTTCAGGGTTTTGCCGCACTCTTGGGTGATTAGCCGCGCGATGTCATCTGCCGCGGCCTCAAGCAAATCCTTAAGCCGAAACAGACACTGTACGCGCTCCGTCGGCGGCACCCGTCGCCAGGTCTGAAAAGCCTGAACCGCTGCGGCGGTTGCCTGCTCCACTTCGCTAGCAGGCGACAAGGGGACCTGGGCCAACACGTCTGCCGTCGCGGGATTCACGACCGGCTGTTGTTCGCTAGCGCTCGAAAGCTGCCATTCGCCATTGATGTAGTTTTTCAGCAAAGATTCAGACATGACTCTCCGTTGGGCACCCACAGCCTTTAGTGAACCACAGACAGCCTAGTACACAAGAGGCCGGGGAGCGAGAGGGCGAGGGAGCTGGGAGGCAGGGTAATCGCCCGGTTGCTTGACCGTCACTCACAGCACAAGTGATCGCCAAACGTCATCAGACCGCCAGGCAACGTTTACGCGGTCTTTCAGACCGCGTTTGGGCAAGCATTAGAAGTCATTCAGAAGGGCTCATGTCACCATATTGAGTCGAGCGCGAAGGCGTGCCATCGAGACTCAGGGCTCCTGCCCCGGCATAGATCACCATGAGCAATCCGCCGACCAGACCCAGGTTTTTAAGAAACGGATTGATCTGACTCGGATCGCCAATCGGGTTGTGAAAGACCAGCGTCGCCGGGATCAGGAACAAAATCAGCAGCGTCGCGCCAATGTTGACCTTATAGCCCACAATGAGCGACACCGCCCCCAAAAGCTGAAATGCCACCGTGCCCGCTGCCAAGAGCGGAGCAAGCGGCAGCGTTTGGGCGATCGACTCCACAAAGCCACCGAAACCTAAAAGATGGCGAATGCCAGCGTTCAAAAAGACTAAAGACAACGCAATGCGGGCAACCAGGGGAAGATATTTCATAGCCGATAGAGAGGTAGGGGTGTGAGAGGGCAACTAAACCGCTTCAGCTTCACTGCCAGACGATGATGACGAGAGGGTCCTTCGATACATTCTGCCTCAGCCGGTCAAGACTTGACGGGGCTCATTCATCCTCAGCATAGGCATGGGGGGCTCTGCGCTTGGTCATAGTGACTCGTGAGTTCATCGCGGTTTTGCCGTGGGCAATAGCTGGCGGAGGGCGCGATCGCCCAATCCATAGTTTTGCACCCAGGTCAGCAACACCAAAAGACGGCTACGATACCCCGGCAAATAAGTGACATGCACCAATAGCCACATCAACCAGGCCAAAAAACCATCAAAATTGACGCCAGCGATGCGCCCTACGCCGCCATAGCCCCCCACAATGGCTAACCGGCCCTTGTTCCAATAGCGAAAGGGCCGCGGCGGTTGGCCCCGCATCTGACGCTTCAGATTTCGCGCGACGGCGACGCCCTGCTGAAGAGCAGCAGGGGCCACACTGGCCAGTGCTGAGTCCTGATTTGCGTGGTACACGACATCACCAATGGCGTAAACATTGGGATGGTCGAACACCTGCAGCGTATTGCTCACCATGAGCTGCCCTTGGGGGGCTGACTCTAGAGGCTGAACCAGGGCCGGCAGCGCAGCTTGTGTACCCGCCGCCCAAATCACTGTTGCTGTCGCGATCTCGACTTGGTTGGACAGCTGTACCTGGTTGGCAGTGACCGTCGCTATTTTGGTATTGAGGTGCACTTCCACCCCAAGTCGGGTGAGCTGACGGTGGGTATAGTTGCCCAGTCGTTGCGAAAATTCTGACAGCAGGTTGGCCCCTGACTGCACCAGCACAATCCGCCCCAGACCCACCAATTCAGGAAAGTCGCGCTGAGCGGCACCGCGCCACCACTCGGCGAGGGCTCCGGCCACTTCGACCCCCGTCGCCCCACCGCCCACAATGGTAAAGGTCAGCAGTTGGCGCTGCAGCTCTCGATCAGGAGTGGCCGCCGCCTGTTCAAAACAGAGCAACAGATGATGGCGTAGGGCGATCGCATCCGCCAGGCTTTTCAGCGGAAAGCTGTGTTC
>CALCPB010000806.1 GCA_937897665.1 uncultured Halomicronema sp.
GGTCTATCCGCTACTGCGTTGGTTGCCGATCAAACTGCTCCAATTGGGGCTAGAGCGCTGGACGAGTGATGCGACCTGGGCCGATGTGGAGCTGACTTATACCTCACCCCAAGGCGAGGGCTGTTATCAGGCTCGTGTGGAGGAAAATGGCGAAGTCATTACGGCCCGCAACTCTGCCGCCAAGGTCAACGAACCGGTCAAATTGACCCCCAAGCAGCAATATCAAGTCAGTCAGTTTGAGGCGGTGGGGAAAGGAGTCGATAGGTAGGGGCGAGGCATTTTTGCTCAAATATCTCGGTTTAGACCAAAACATGTCATCGAAAATGCCTCGCCCGTACAGGATAGATATACGGTGCCGAGCGAAAGGGTGCACGGTGCCAGGTGCCGGGCGAAAGATGCCGGGGTTTGTCTAAGACCTGGAACCCTGAACCCTAAACCTGAGCCCCAAACTCAAACCCAAGCCCTAAAAATCCTTAAAAGCTCGTGACATAATGATGAAAATAATTCTCATTAATTCGAGTTCCTGATTTGCCCACCCAATGATGACGTCTCTCCGGTTAAACCACACGTGTGATTGGCTTTTGCCGAGCGGTCCTGATAATCCCCAGCTATTGCATAGCGATCGCACCGATCACGTGCTGATCTGTCCACCGAGTTTGGGGCAGGGCTATCGGCAAGAAATTCCGCTGCGGGACGATCTGATGCTCGTCATCATTGACTACACCTTCTCTCAGGATGTGGTGGTAGATGTCGTCGAGGCGGGCGATCGCATCGAATTTGAGTTTCACTTGGCCGGACCGCATGCGGATTACAGCCTGTGCATTCCTTGTTTTGGGTTACGGCAGTTGGGCCTGAGAAGAGCTGGCAGCCGGGTCTTTAAAGTTGAGTTGTTCTTTAAGCGGCCCACGCTGATGGGTTATGCGCAGTCCTTTCTAGAGCGCCTTGCGCCATCGGCGCACAGGGCGGCGCACCACATTCTAGAGTCGATCTATCGCCATCAGGTGGGCGGCACTAGCCCCTCAACAGCGGGCCTGATCCAGCGCGTTTTTGCGGCTCCGGCAGCCAGCCCACCGGCCATGCCCACGACATTGGCACCGACCCTCAGCCTCGAACAGATTTTGACCGATGCCCTCTACAACGAGTCAGCCGTGCTCGGCTACGCCACCCGCAGTCCCTTAACTCCGGGAATGAGACAGCTCTTAGAGCAAATTCTCAGTTGTTCTTATCAAGGGGCGATCCGTCGTCACTATCTCACTCAAAAAGCTTTGAAACTGGTCGATCTGCGCCTCAATGCCCTCTTGCAGCCCCCTTTTAACGAGGCGGAGATGCAGTGCCTCACCCAAGCGGCGACCCTGCTACGCACTCAGCTCACCCAGCCTCCCTCGCTAGCAGCGTTGGCCCGGCAAGTGGGCACGAATCGCCTCACCCTCACTCAAGGATTCCACACCTTGTATGGCACTACGCCCTTTGGCTATTTGCGAAACTGTCGATTACTCCGGGCGCGGCGACTGTTAATGGTTTCCGAGTTATCGGTGGCCGAAGTGGCGGCAGCAGTGGGATATACCAGCCGCAGCCGCTTTGCCACCGCCTTTCGCCAAAAGAACGGCTTAAATCCTAAAGCTTTTCAAATGCAGGCTTGGCAAACCTGAGGGGCCGCCGCTCAATCATCGCGTGAGGCCCGTTAGAGCCTCGGTTCAGAATTGCTAGAACCCCGGTTTCTTCGTGGACTAACCAACGGAATTGGACTTTTCTAAAAACAGAAACCGGGGTTCTGTACTGGCGCTCTAGCCACGTCTGAGCCAAAGAATTGCATTTGGGGCGCAAAATCTCTAGGCAGCGATCGCCACTCCCCATAAGCTAATTGCGAATGATTGGCTATAAGCTCAGCCCCCAACACCCGGTAATGGTCGTTGGGTAATGCAGCGAGCCGCTAGGTGGAGTAAGGAAGACCATGAACCGATTACGCTACGAGGCCCGTCTACTGATTTTGTTGCTGTTAGCGGGGGGACAGCTGGCGATCGCCCGCACGGTATTTGCCCAGACATTACCTGACGAAACGCCATTGGCCGCTCAATCGGGCACGGTCGAGTCGATAGTCGAGGCCACTGTCAACGCCTCTAAATCCGAACAGCCTCAATTTGCCGAACCGGAACATCTTCAACAGCTAGCGCTAGAGTCTTCAACGGAATCGCCCCTGGTGCAATCCGCAACCGACACTCCTGGGTTCTCCCAAACAGAGACCGGCCTAACCACAATTACGGATGTCCGGCTCGAAGCTACTGACACGTGCCTGCAGGTGATACTCGATACGACATCAGGTGAACTCCCTGTGCCTACC